>CANQSW010000025.1 GCA_947626615.1 uncultured Peptococcaceae bacterium
CCTTGCCTGCCACCGTGGCCGCCGCGATGCAGCCGGATATGCCGACGGAGCAGAGCAGACCCTTGACCCCGCCGGAGGCGACCAGCACCGCCGCCAGCGCCGTGCCGATGCCGCCGGAGACCGTGCCGCAGATATCGCCCACCACGTCGTTGCAGATGTTGGCGACGCGGCTGGCGTTTTTGGCCAGAGCAAGCGCCTTTTTGGCGCCGGGTATCCGCCGCGACGCCTTGGCGTTCAAATGCTGCTGGCCGCAGGCGGAAACAGCCGTGCCGACGATATCGAACACGACGCCCACCAATATCACCAGCAGCAAAATGACAAGGCCGACCAGAAACGTTTTCATTTCCTCCAGCACCAGCGTGGAGACCAGCGTTATCAGGCAGGCCGTAAAAAATGTCGCGACGAATACCACCAGGGTATAAAAAGCGTCGCCGTTCGGTTTATCGGCATTTTTGCTTTTAGTTCGTCCTTTATCCAAAATGCTTCTCCCGTAAATTTTGGCAAAAATAAACAAAAAAATATGTGACCAGCCAACAGGTAAACTTTATGGCTTAGGTCTGGCAGATTTTCTCATTGACCGCACCACAGCGTCGCCGCCGTGGTGGTTCCCGCTTACGGGTCAATCCGGAGCGTTGCCGCGACCGGAGCCAAATCACCACTTAGTCCATACTTTAATCCCTGCCGGCAAAACAGTCTAGGAGCTTTCCTCAACGGCAAAACCATATTTTTAGCCTCTTTTGCACCAGTGGTTTCATCAGGGGTGCTTACGGCTTGGTCGCACCGAAAAGCGCCTGTTTTGGCTGCAACAGCCAATCCACCACTCGCACTCAAGGCAGGCTACGCTGCACCCAGCGGTTAGCCGAATGCAGGTTTAACCCCAAGCCATAGTTATCATGCCCGACCAAAGGCATCTCCCCACGCACTTGGGTCTCCACGGAAATTGGGTCGGCTTCCGTATGCCATTACAGAGCGCCCAAGATCCTTAACTCCCAGCACCAGCCCCCGACTGGGCGTCAGAAGCCAGCACCAGAAACTTCATCGATGTGCCCTTAACGGATTTTTAGCCCCGCCTTCAAAACATGGCCTGTCGACTAGAATACTGCGTCACATATCTTTTATATTATAGCATATTTTTGCGAAATATCAACTCCCGGCCGCTCACCAGGCCAGAAAATCCTCGATCAGCTCGATCTTGGGCGCGCCGCCCGCCGCATATTCCACCGTCAGCAGCAGAAAACCGCAGGCCGCGCCGGAAAGTTCCCGCTGATACAGCCAATATTCGGCGCAGGCCAAAAGCCGGCGCTTCTTGTCCAGCGTCACGGCCTCGGCCGGGGCCACCTGCGCGCCGCGCCGTCTGGCTTTTACCTCCACAAAATAAATAACGCCGCCCCGCCGGCAGACGATATCCAGCTCGCCGCCCGCCCCGCGGAAGTTCCGCGCCATTATCTCATAGCCGCGGGCCGCCAGATAGGCCGCCGCCAGATCTTCGTTTTCCCGCCCGATCGCGGCGCTTGCCCTGCCCATATCGCATCGTCCTCCCAAAACCCGCCACAAGCCGTTATTTCGCCTGCTTCGGCGGCTTCAAAACAAAACTGCGGCGGTGTATCGGCGAATAACCGAGCTGCCAGACGGCTTGCTTGTGCGCCAGCGTGGGATAACCCGCGTGCCCCGCCAGACCGTAGCCCGGATAAAGCTCGTCGTATACCGCCATCATGCGGTCGCGGTGGCATTTGGCCAGAATACTGGCCGCGCCGATGCTGATGCTTTTGGCGTCGCCTTTAACTATCGCCGTCTGCGGCAGCGGCAGCGGCAGCTCCAGCGCGTCCACCAGCAGATGCTGCGGGCGCACCGGCAGCATTTTGACGGCCCGGCACATCGCCAGCTTCGTTGCCGCCAGAATATTGATACGGTCGATCTCATGCGGACCGACGGCCGCCAGCGCCCAGGCCACGCTGGCCCGGCGGATCAGCGGCTCCAGCTGCCAGCGTTTTTTGGCGGAGAGCTTTTTGGAATCGTTCACGCCCGGCAGCAGGATATGCGGCGGCAAGATCACCGCGGCCACCACCACCGGCCCGGCGATAGGCCCGCGGCCCACCTCGTCCAGCCCGGCCACAAACTCCACGCCGCCCGCCCAGAGAGCCTCCTCGTATTGAGAAATTCCCCGCAGGCGTTCGGCCTCGGAATCGTCTGGCGCAAGCTCGCAAAAACCCTCGCCTCGCCCCGCCATTTTCAGCTGCCATGGCTGCAGCTCGGATAGCTTCATCGGCGGCCTCCCGGCGGCTCGTCCAGCGTGAAGCGGCCGATTTTGCCGTTGCGGAACTCCGCCAGCAGCAGACGCGCCGTCTCCTCCTCGCGCACCGCGCCGCCCGCCGCCAACAGCCCCCGGCTGCGGCCGATCGCCGCCAAAACGTCCTCGACGTGCGCCGACGCCAGCACCGCTTCGTCCAGCTTATAGCGGGCGCAAAGCTCCGCCGCGCCCCGCTCGACCAGCCAGGCCAAAAGCTCCAGCGCCACCTGATAATAATCGTATACCGTCTCGCTGATAGCCCCGGTGGCCGCCAGCCGGAACGCCACGCTGTGCGTCTCGAACTTCGGCCAGAGCACGCCGGGAGTGTCCAGCAGCTCTATCTTATCTCCCAGGCGCACCCATTGTTTGCCGCGCGTCACGCCGGGCTTGTTGCCCGTCTTGCTGGCCGCGCGGGGCAGCAGCGCGTTGATCAAAGTGCTTTTGCCCGTGTTGGGCGAACCTGCCACCATTGCCCGCACCGGGCGGCGGCGGCGACCCTTGGCCTCAAGCTCCGCCAGCATGGGTTCGGCCGTCTGCATGATCGTTTTTTCCAGCTCCTTCATGCCCTGGCCGGCCTGCGCGTTGATCGCCACCGCGCCCAGCCCCCGGCGGCGGAAATACGCCAGCCAGCGCTTTGTGGCCGCCTCGTCCGCCAGATCCTGCTTGTTCAGCACCATTATCTGCGGTTTTTTGGCCAATATGCGGTCAAAATCCGGGTTATAGCTGGAGGCCGGTATACGCGCGTCCAGCACCACCAGCGAAAGATCCACCACCTGCATATCCTCCGCCATCAGGCGGCGGGCCTTGGCCATGTGGCCCGGATACCACTGAATCACCGTCATCTGAATAACTCCTTAGCCGCCGGGCGAGCCCCGGCGCTTTCGCATCTTGACATAAAGCGGCCGCATTATGCCTGCCGCAGCTTAAATTCTAGCATATTTGCGGATTTTTGCAACCGATTGCGGCAAAATCGCCGCAAAAATTTTTCCGCCCCGCCCGAGGACGCCGCCCGCGGCAAAAAAATTCCAAAAAATCGGCGAAACGGCTTGACAAGCAGCCGTTTTTTTTGTAATATAATGTTTGCGCGATTTCGTTTGCGCGCTGCGGCGGTGTAGCTCAGCTGGTCAGAGCACACGGTTCATACCCGTGGTGTCACTGGTTCAAATCCAGTCACCGCTACCATATGGCACGTTGGAGAAGCGGCTTAACTCACCAGCCTCTCACGCTGGCATTCATGGGTTCGAATCCCATACGTGTCACCATTAAAAGACCCAGTTCCTGCCAAGGAACTGGGTCTTTTAATATCGACGTATGAGATGAGAACCCGGGTGAGACACCGAGCGCCCAAGAGTGCAAGACGAAGGCGCAGCACGATTGGAATCGCGAGGGATACCCGCAAGGGTAATCCCATAATCTTAAAAGCAAATATCCCCTGCTTTCGCAGGGGATATTGATATTTTTGCGGTTTTTAGTCTTCCGGCTGCAACAGGCCGTAGTCCTCGTCGCGACGTTTGTAAACGATGTTGATCTCGTTGGTCTCGCTGTTTACGAACGCGAAGAAGGAATGGCCCAAAAGCTCCATACTCATAATGGCTTCGTCCACGGTGAGCGGCTTGCGGTCGAAATGCTTGGTCTTCACCAGCTTGTTGTCGTTGGGCAGAGCCTCGATCTCCTGCAAAGACGCGCGCTGCGCCTCCTTGCGGAAGCGTTTTTCCAGCCGGGTCTTGTGCTTTCTCACCTGGCGTTCCAGCTTATCCACCGCGCCGTCCACGCAGGAATACATATCCGCGCCGGTGACCTCGCTGCGCAGCACCACGCCGTCCACAAAGATCGTGACTTCCACGCTGTGCGTGTCCTTTACCACGTCGTGCAGCACCGTGACTTCGTCCACGCCGCCCAGCATCTTATCAAATTTTTTCAGCCGCTTTGCCGCGTAATCGCGCATGGCCGGCGTCACGTCGTTTTTTCTCGATCTTACGTTGATATCCATTTTACCACCCTCCAGTTCTTTTTTTAACGGGCGGGCCGGGCCTGTCCGTTATATTATATTTTTACGCGGGCGGTGGAAAATCCTGCCTGGCCGCCAAATTTAATCCAGCGGGATATATCCGGCGTCTTTCATCGCCTGCTTGCCGTCGGCGGAGAGGATCCAATCGTGCAGACGCATGGTGGGGCTATCCGGGTCTTCGTCGGCGCGCACGGCCAGATAATATTCGTTCAAGAGCGGATAGCTGCCGTCCGCGATCGTTTCGTCGCTGGGCATAACGCCGTCCACCGAGAGGAAGCGCAGCCCCGGCTGGCTGTACATATAAGAGGCGTAATAGAACACCGAATAACCGAGCGAATCGGCGCTGTTGTTATACGCCGCCAGCGTTTCGATCAGGTCGCCCATGGCGCTGGGGCGGAATTCCGTCGGCGCGTCCATCGGGGCGTCGTCCGTCATCAGCAGCTTCATGAACAGGCTCTGGCTGCCGCTCTCCTCCGGCCGCTGGAAGGCCACGATGGGCAGATCCTCGCCGCCGACCTCGCTCCAGTTGGTGATACGCCCGGCGTAGATGTCGACGAGCTGCTGGCGCGTCAGATCCTGCACGGGATTATCCGCGTTGACGATGAACACCAGCGCGTCGCGGCCGATCGGCGTAACGTCAAGCTCCGTGCCGATCTCCTCGAGCTGCTGCTTTGTGACCTCGGCCGGCTCGTAGACCAGCAAAAGGTCGCTCCGCCCCTCGGCCAGATTTATCCAGGCCATCGGCGTCATGCTGCAGGTGGTGTTCAGCTGGGCTTCTTCTTCGCTGAGGCCGGTGGTGCGCTCCAGAATTTTGGCCATCATCGGCAGGTTGGCGGTGGAGCCGTCCACCACCGGGTATTCGTCCGTGGTCAGCAGCGGCTGCTCCGCCTCGGCCTGCTTCGGGTCTTCACCGCCGCAGGCGGCAAGCGTCAGGGCCGCCAGCAGCAAGGCCGCCAGCAGCAGCAACAAACGATGATATTTCCGCATGATTACCTCCCAAAATTTAACTTTCATATCCTCTTAGTCTTGCAGCGAATCATACAAGGATTCCTGATAGAGCCATTTGCCGTCGAAAGAAAGCAGACCGCGCACGTTGCCCTTGCGGCAGAAAACACAGTTTTCGTCCAGCGCGTAGACGGTGTTCAGGCCCTCCAGCCTAACGCTGCCGTCCGGCGCCAGGATATCGTATAACTGCGTGCCGCCCACGCCTTCATACACCGCCAGCCAATAAGACGAGGTGCTGTAAGCGCCGGGGCTGGAATAATAGGCGGTATTTATCCGTTCGTAATCCTTGGCCAGCTGCACCGGCTCGCCGTCCAGAGTGTAGACGTCCGTAAAATACAGCCAATCCGAGTAATCGGCGGTGTTCATGTCGTAGGAAACGCAGAGCAGCTGGCCGTTCTGCTGCATACCCATATAGGTGGGCATTTCATAGTCCTCGTCGGACTGCGGCAGCTGCTGTTCGTGCAGCAGAGCGCCGTCGAAGCCGAAAATTTTATAATAGCCAGCGCCCTCGCGGTAGACCACGAAACGCCCGGTGCTGACGTCGCCGCTATAATAGGAGAAGGTCACGTTGCCCGGCTCGTCGATCGTCACGTCGCCCAGCAGCTCGCCCCGCGCGTTCTGGAAGCGGTAATGCGTGCTTTCAACGATAGGCCGCCCCCATTGGTCGGATTCCGTATCGGAATACGTTTCCTCGTAGGATACGGCGGCCACCTGCGCCCCGGCGGCGTCGGTCAGCACGTACATATTGCTCGTGCCTTCCACCAGCATTTTGCCCTCGGAATTGATGATACCGCCGGAGCCGTCCTCGATGCTGTATTCGTAATCATAAAACGTCAGCATATTCGGCATGTCCGCCGTTGTGACCTCCGCCTTGTCCCCGCCGGAGCAGCCGAAAAGCAGCAGCAGCAGCGCTGCCAGCAGCAGCGGCCCAACAATTTTTTTACGCATAGTTATTCCTCCTTAATAATTTATATTTTGCCTTTCCGGCAATAATATCCCGTTTGCAGCGCATTTTTTTTGCGCCGTTCATCTTTGCGGCGCGCCGTAGAGCGGCTGCGGCTCGCCGCTTACGGGCGTTTGATAGAGCCATTCGCCGTCGAAAGAGAGCAGCCCGCACACGTCGCCCTTATAGCAGATAACGGCGTCCCCGGCGACCGTGCCGACTTCGGAAAGCCCCTCCAGCAGCACGCTGCCGTCCGCGGCGAGGATATCGTGCAGCGGCGCGCCGGACGCCGCCGTATACGCCGCGTCGATAAGCTCGCTGCTGCCCACGCTGCCGTTCGGCAGATAGCGATACATGCGTGAAAACACGTTATACTGCCGCGCCAGCTCCACCGGCTCGCCGTTCAAAGTGTAAACATAGCCCTGATCAAATTGCAGGTCGTAGCTTTCCGGCGGGGCGGCGTGATAGTTGACGAACAGCAGCCGGCCGTTTTGGTACAAGCCGGCGTAGCGGTCGGTATAGTCTTCCGGCACGTCCAGCCGTTCGTCTACCAGCAAATTGCCGAAAGAATCGTAGATATGCCAGCCCGGGCCGGCGGCGTTGGCAGCGATAAAGCGCACGGTATCGACGCCGCAGCCATAGTAATAAGCCAGCTCCACCGGAACAGTCTCGTTTATCGTCGCGTCCCGCAGCGGCTCGCCCCAGGCGTCCAAAAAGCGCACGCGCGTGCCGGCGACGTTCGCCGCGTCTTGCGTTTCTTCTATCTGCACGGCAACGTCCTGCCCGTCCCAAGCGCCGTCCAGAACGCGCGCCTTGCCATACTCCTGCCCGGCCAGGATCAGTTTGCCATAAGAATTTTCGATGCGGACTTTGTTAAGACCGTCATATATCTGCTTCAGCTGCAGCGTGGCGTCCGCGTCAGCCGGCCTGGCCGCGCCGGAGCCTTCCTGCGGCTCGTCGGAGGCCGGCTCCTGATAGATCCACTCGCCGTCAAAGGAGAGAAGCCCGCGCACGCCGTCCTTGGTGCAGACAACGGCCTCGCCGTTGATATCGTAGATCTGGGAGAGCCCCTCCAGCACCAGGCGGCCGTCCGAGGTCAGCAGATCGTGCAACGTGCCGCCGTCTGCCGTCGCATAATACGCGCAGAGATAGTCCTGGCCGATGACCTTGCTGCCGTCGGGCAAATACTCGTACGTCCAATCAATGCCGTTATATTGCTTCGGCAGCTCCAGCGGCTCGCCGGACAAAGTGTAGAGATAGACGTGATAGTACTCCGGGCTTAAGTCCTGCGGCGGCCCGGCGTGGCAGGAAACGTACATCGCCCGGCCGTTTTGATTCATGCTGACGTAGCAATAGGTGTAGCTTGCCGGCACCTCCAGCTTATCCTCCACCAGCAGACGGCCGGAAAGATCGTAGATACGCCAGCCCGGCCCGCCGTCATTGGTCTCCACCAGAAAGCGCACGGTGCTGATATCGCCGTTTGTATAGTAATACAACGGTATCTGCTGCCCGTCTATCGACACGTCGCCCACCTGCTCGCCCCGGGCGTCGAAAAAGCTATAATGTATACTCTCCACCAGCGGCTCGCCCCATTCGGCCAGCTCCGTGTCAGAATCATTCTCCTCAAACTGCACGGCGTAGCGGCCCGTGCCCGAAGCGTCATACAAAACGGACGAATTGAAGGAATCCTCCGCCGGCGGCGTGACCACCTGCCCCGCGGAATTGATGATATATTCCCCGTCGCCGTTATTGAACCACAGCAGGGGCGGCTCCGCCGCCTCTTTGGTTCCGCCGGAGCAGCCGAAAAGCAGCGGCAGCAGGCCAAACAGCAGCAGCGCCGCGCTGAAACGATATTTCATCGCGATCCCTCCCCGTAGGCAATACACTATATTTTGTAATATTCGGCAAAAGCCGCCAAAAACCTGCCGAAGCAGGCGTTTTCCTTGCCTGTATTTTATAGTTGCAAACCGGCGGCGGCTTGTGCTACAATAAATAAATAGCATCTGACAAAATGCGCGGCCCAAAGCCGCAAAATCAGCAGAAAGGCGGCAGTAAAAATGTCGGAAAATCATATTATCCGCCTGGAACACCTCAGCAAAACGTATACCACCCAAGCAGGCAGCGTGCAGGCTCTGCAGGATATCAACCTGGAAATCCGCCAGGGCGAGATATTTGGCGTGATCGGCCTATCCGGCGCGGGCAAAAGCACGCTCGTCCGCTGTATCAATTTTCTGGAGCGGCCCACCGGCGGCAAGGTCTGGGTGGACGGGCAGGATATGTCGGCCCTCTCCACCGCCGAACTGAACCAGATACGCCAATCCGTGGCCATGATCTTCCAGCAGTTCAACCTGCTGATGCAGCGGACTTCGCTGGAGAACATCTGCTTCCCGCTGGAGATCGCCAAAGTGCCCAAGGCCGAAGCGAAAAAGCGCGCGCTGGAGCTGCTGGAGCTGGTCGGCCTCTCCGATAAGGCCAACTCCTATCCCGCCCAGCTTTCCGGCGGGCAGAAGCAGCGCGTGGCGATAGCAAGGGCGCTTTCCACCAACCCCAAGGTGTTGCTCTGCGACGAGGCGACCTCCGCGCTCGACCCGGCCAGCACCCGCTCGATCCTGGCGCTGCTGAAGGATATCAACCAGAAGCTTGGCATAACCATCGTCATCATCACGCATGAGATGAGCGTGATCGAAAATATCTGCCAGCGGGTGGCGGTCATCGACCAAAGCCGCATCGCCGAATGTGGCGACGTGCGCGAGATCTTCGCCCACCCCAAAAGCAATATCGCCAAAACGCTCGTCTTCCCCAACCAACGCCAGACGCAGGCCATGGTGGGCACGCTCTGCTGCCGCATCGTCTTCGACGGCCAAAGCTCTTATGAGCCGGTCATCGCCAACATGATACTTAACTTTAAGCGGCCGGTGAACATCATCTTCGCCGACAGCAAGAACATCGACGGCAAGGCCTTCGGCCAGATCGTGCTGCAGCTGCCGGAGGAGCCGGGCGTGGCGGAAAAAATGCAGCAATACCTGCAGGCGCAGGGGCTGACGGTGGAAGTCTTCCAGGCCGACGCCAATTTGGAGGTGAACGCAAATGTCCGCTGAACAAATGTTTGAAATACTCAGCACCGAGACTGTGAACACTCTGCTGCTCACGCTGCTCTCCACGCTGTTTGCCTATATCATCGGGCTGCCGCTGGGCATAATACTTATCATCACCGACCGCGACGGCATACACCCCAACCGCCCGATCAACGCCGTGCTGGGGTTCATCGTGAACATTCTGCGCTCGATACCGTTTCTGATCCTGATGGTCTGGATGATACCCGTCACCCGCACTATCGTCGGCACGACTATCGGCAACCGCGGTACGATACTGCCGCTGGTGGTGGCCGCGGCCCCGTTCGTGGCGCGTATGGTGGAAAGCTCGATCAAAGAGGTGGACCACGGCGTGATCGAAGCGGCGCAGTCTATGGGCGCGCCCACCGGCAAGATCATCACCAAGGTCATGCTGGGCGAAGCGCGGCCTTCGCTGCTGATCAATCTGGTCATCACGATCACCACGATTCTGGGCTACACCGCCATGGCCGGTTTTGTGGGCGGCGGCGGCCTCGGCAAGGTGGCCGTCAACTACGGCTATTATAAATATCAGGACGACATCATGACGCTGGCCGTCATCTTGCTGGTGATATTGGTGCAGATCTTCCAGGAGACGGGTATGCGCCTGGCCAAGCGCTTCGACAAGCGGCTGTAAAAAATTTACAAAAATTTTATTGCCGCTCTTGACAAGCCGGGCGGCGCACGCTATAATTTAACCAACTTGACAAGTAGGCAAAACGAAAGGAGAAGCGCAAAATGGTCAACAATTTCGGCAAAAACTTGCTGCGGGCGCGCTACATGTGCCGCTACATGCGCAGGCTTTGCTCTGCTCTTGTTCCGTTTGCGGCTGCCCCGGCGTTTTGACCATATTTGCCACGCTTATATTCCGGGAGCTTCCAGGCGGAGCTTCCGGTTATTTTTATTTTAAGGAGGTGGGCGGCGTGCTGCTTCGTCTGACCGGCTTGGTGAAGAGGAACCTTTTTCTGGGGCGAATGTGGCCCGGCTGTAAGCGGCCCTGACCAGAAATTTTAGAAAAACTCTGGACTTTTTGGCGAGGGTAATATATAATCAAGCATATCTTTATTCTACTATTTTTTAGGAGGTAATCCCCATGAAGAAACTTTTGGCGCTGCTTCTGGTGCTGACTTTGGCGCTGGTGGCGGCAACCGGCTGCGGCGGCGATTCGCAGCAATCCACGCAACAGAACACAGAAGAGCTGATTCCGGTGAAAGTCGGCGCCAGCCCCACGCCCCACGCGGAGATTCTGGAGGCTATCAAGCCCCTGATGGCTGAAAAGGGCTATGACCTGCAGGTGGTCGAATTCACCGATTACGTGCTGCCCAACACCGCGCTGGAAAGCGGCGACATCGACGCCAACTACTTCCAGCACATCACCTACATGAACAACTTTAACGAAGAAAACGGCACGCATCTGGCCTCCATCGCCGAGATCCACTATGAGCCGATGGGCATTTACGCCGGCAAGACCGCTTCTCTGGAAGATCTGGCTGACGGCGCCACCGTGGGCGTTCCGGCCGACACCACCAACGAGGCCCGCGCGCTGCTGCTGCTCGAGGCCGCCGGCCTTATCACCGTTGACCCGGACGCCGGGCTGACCGCCACTATCTACGACATCACCGACAACCCGAAGAATCTGCAGATCTCCGAGATCGAAGCGGCGCAGCTGCCCCGTTCTCTGGCCGATCTGGACATTGCCGTTATCAACGCCAACTACGCCCTGCAGGCCGATCTTTCGGTGACTGAGGACGCTCTGGTGGCCGAAGCGGCCGATTCCACCGCCGCGCAGGCTTATGCCAACGTGCTGGCCGTCCACGAGGGCGATGAAGAAGACCCGGCGCTGCTGACTCTGGCCGAAGCGCTGAAGAGCGACACCGCCCGCGACTTCATCATCAACACCTACAACAACAGCGTACAGCCGCTGTTCTAAACCAAAAGGCCAAGAAAAAGCGCTCTCCCAGCAGGGAGAGCGCTTTTTATGTGTGTTTCAAATCATTTTCAAATCATTTTTCAATGTGCAGCAGACCGTCCGCCTCCACGCTGACGTTGCAGCCCAGCAGCTGGAAGAACTGCGCCGGCACGTAAGTTTTGCCGCTACTACTCACATAAGGCGTTGCTACCATTTCGATATCATCGCGCAGCTTGACGCCTTGGAAATTTCTAAACTGAACTATGCTGTTATAAGTATCGCTCCGCACACACATTTGGTTATAGATAACAACAGTACTTTGCAAAGAATAATTCCAGTTTACACCGGCACCCAGCGCCTCCGCCACCTGGCGGACGGGCACCATCGGCTGGCCCTGCAGGTATTCCACCACGCCGGCAAACTTCTTGCCGCCGGCCACCACGTCATAGCCGTGATATTCGACGCCAGAGACGGCCGCCGGCGCGCCCGCGACGCGCACGACCTTAGCGGCCACAGCCTGCGCCGGTTCGGAAGGCTGGATCAGATCGAACCAGGCCATGAACTGCTCGCCGGTCTTAGGCGCGGCCTCGCCCCAAACCTCTTTGGTCAGCGTGAGGTAAAGGCTGCCGCCGGCGGTCAGCACCCGCCAGCCGTCCTCGGCCGCCGTCACCTGCTCCGCCGTATAAAGGCCCGCCGGCGCGGTATAATCGTCCAGCACGATCAGATAATGCAGCGGCGACTGCGGCGGTATCGACATCGTCATCTGCGGGCCGTAGCTCACCAGCACTTCACAGCCAGGCTCCAGCGTCCGCCAGTCCACCGGGCTGCCGTATTTGGCGGAAATGGCGGTGAAACCGTCGGGCAGGTTCACCTGCAGCTCGCGGCCGTCCACCTCCAGCAGCAGATTGCTGTATTGGCCGTCCTCCACCACCTCTTTGATCACGCCCTGCGCCGTGTTGGCGGCGGGTTCGGCTGCCGTCAGCAGCACGCCGGAATCCAGCGGAGACTCCTCGCCCGCCGGGGCCAGCGCCAGCGCCAGGCCCGGCAGAGCGCAAAGCGCCAGCGCCAAACCAAGAATACGCAATTTTTTCATTTTTTATGACCTCCTATCAACATATCTATCTGTAAAGCCCGCGTTTTCAGGCTTCCAGAAGCTCGCTTTTGCGGCGCACCTCCGCCGCCAGCGGCCAACTCAGATATTCGCCGCTTTCCAGCAGACTAAGAGCCGTCTGCCTTGCCGCCTCGATCAGCCGCATATCCCGCGCCGGGTCGGCATATTTCAGCTCGGCCAGGCCGCTCTGCCGCGTGCCCAGCACCTCGCCCGCGCCGCGCAGCTTTAAGTCGGCCTCGGCGATCACGAAGCCGTCGTTCGTCTCGGTCAGCGTCCGCAGGCGCTCTCTGGCCACCGGGGTGCGCGCGTTGTTCAGCAGCAGGCAATAGCTCTGCTCGCCGCCGCGGCCCACCCGGCCCCGCAGCTGGTGCAGCTGCGCCAGTCCGAAGCGCTCGGCGTCGCGTATCAGCATGACGGTGGCGTTCGGCACGTCCACGCCCACCTCGATCACGGTGGTGGCGACCAGAACTTTGGTTTCGCCCGCCGCAAAACGCCGCATTATAGCGGCTTTTTC
>CANQSW010000026.1 GCA_947626615.1 uncultured Peptococcaceae bacterium
GCCCGCGCAGCCGCAGCCGCAGCCGGGCGCGCCGGTCTCTTTGGCCAGCTTATGCCGGCGGTACATACTGCGGCAGACCAGCCCGGCCGCGCCAAACACCACTAAAGCCGTAATAAACGTTCCCATAATATCCGCTCCTTTCGCGGGGAGATTCTGTTAGAAAGCGCCGCGTTTACGCCCGCTGCCCGCCTTTAACGGCCGGCTTGGTCTCCGGCGTCAGCCCGTTTTTATAGGGGTTCGGCCGCACGGCCAGAAACACCAGCCCGGCCAGCAGCAGCAGAGCCGCGGCCGTGCCTGCGCCGAAGCCGCCGCCCGTGATATACGCGCCCAGCTGATAGACGATCAGCGCGATAACGTACGCCAGCGCACATTCATAGGCCACGGCGGCCAGCGTCCAGCGGCGGTTCGGCATCTCGCGGTTGATCGCGCCGATAGCCGCAAAGCACGGGGCGCAGAGCAGGTTGAAGAGCATGAACGAGAAGGCGGCCAGCGGCGTGAAGCGGGCCGACATGATCTGCCACAGCTCCTGCCCGTTCTCGGAAACTTCCTCCAGCCCGGCATACAGCGTGCCGAAGGTGGAGACGACGTTTTCCTTGGCGATCAGCCCGGTTATCGTGCCGACGGCGGCCTCCCATTGGTCGCCCCAGCCCAGCGGCGTAAAAACGGGGGCAACGGCGCGGCCGGCGTCCGCCAATATCGAATCCGTGGTGTCCACCGGCTGCAGGGCGGTGTTATAGCTGCTCAGAAACCACAGCACTATGGTGGAAAGCATGATGATGGTGCAGGCCTTCTTCACGAACGCCTTGGAGCGCTCCCACATTTGCAGCAGGATATTCTTGGGGCGCGGCATATGATAGGAGGGCAGCTCCATCACAAAAGGCGAGGGGTCGCCCACGAAGGGCTTGGTCTTTTTGAGGATAACGCCGCTGAGCGCGATAGCCGCGATACCGATGAAATATGCGGCGGGTGCCACCCAAACGGAGGTGGGGAACAACGCCCCGGCGATCAGCGCGATGATCGGCAGCTTGGCTCCGCAGGGCATAAAAGTCGTGGTCATCACAGCCATTTTGCGTTCCGCCTCGTTTTCGATCGTGCGGGTGGCCATTAAACCGGGCACGCCGCAGCCGGTGGCCACCAGCATCGGAATGAAGTTTTTGCCGGAAAGCCCGAAGCGGCGGAATAGCCGGTCCATGATAAAGGCCACGCGCGCCATATAGCCGCAGTCCTCCAGAATACCCAGCAGAATGAACAGCACCATCATCTGCGGTACGAAGCCCAGCACCGCGCCGACGCCGGCGACTATGCCGTCCAGCACCAGTGATTGCAGCCAATCCGCGCAGTCAATGGCGTTGAGCAGGTTGCTGAGCAGGACGGGAACGCCCGGCACCCAAATGCCAAAGTCGGCGGGGTTCGGCTCGTCAACGCCAAGCGCGGCGGTAAAGGCGGCTGCGTCGACGCCGACGGTATCCAGCACCTGTTCGGTCTCTTCGTCCAGAATATTGACAGCGCCGGCAACGTCCGCCGCGGCGGCTTGCTCCGTCAGCGCGGCGAGCGCGCCGCTCTCGGTCTCGCCGGCGGCCAGGGCGGCCTCGGCGGCCGTCGTGTCCAGCCCGGCATTGGCGGCGGCTGCCAGATAGGCGTCTATCTCGGCCTGCGCCAGATCGTAATCGGCGGCAGCCTCCTCATAGGCGGCAGAACCGGCGCCGAACAAGCGCCAGCCCTCGCCGAACACGCCGTCGTTAACCCAGTCGGTCAGCAGCGAGCCGACGGTGGAGATCGAAATATAGTAAATCATAAACATGACCACGGCGAAAATGGGCAGCGCCAGAAAACGGTTGGTGACCACGTTGTCGATCTTTTCGGTCATTCTGTCGCCCCGGCTGTTTTTGAACAGCACCTCGTCCATCAGCAGGTCTATGTAGGCGTAACGCTCGGTGGTGACGATGCTTTCGCTGTCGTCGCCCGCCGCCGCCTCGCGCTCGCTGATGATCCTGTCGATTGCCTGCCGCTTTTCCTGGGAGAGGGTCAGCTGCCCGGCGGTCTTTTGGTCGCGCTCAAAGGTTTTGATGCTGAACCAGGTGAGGTTGGCGGGGGATACGTTTTCCTGTAAGCGGGCGGCGATCTGGCGGATCGCCGCGTTGGTCGCTTCGCTGAAGATCAGCGTGTGATCCGGCGTCGCTTTGGCGTTCGCCATTTCTATCGCCTTGCCGATCGCGTTTTCCAGCCCCTTATCGTTGATAGCCGCGGTCTCCACCACCGGGCAGCCCAAAAGCTCGGAGAGGCGGTTCGTGTTGATGTGGTCGCCGCGCTTGGTCACCACGTCTATCATGTTCAGCGCGATCACGACGGGTATGCCGATCTCCAGCAGCTGGGTGGTGAGATACAGATTGCGATCCAGATTGGAGGCGTCCACGATGTTGATGATAGCGTCCGGCCGGTTCTGCACCAGATAATTCCGCGTCACCACCTCCTCCAGCGTGTAGGGGGAGAGCGAATAGATGCCGGGCAGATCCTGAATGATCACGTCGTCGCGCCCTTTGAGGCGGCCGTCTTTCTTTTCCACCGTTACGCCGGGCCAGTTGCCCACGTGCTGCGAGCTGCCCGTCAGCGCGTTGAATATCGTCGTTTTGCCGCTGTTGGGATTGCCGGCCAGCGCGATTTTTATCGTTTCTGCCATGTTTCTACCTCCCGGTCGGTTAGCTTTGGCTAACCGCTATTTTTCATTAAAAGCAGGTTCGCCGCCAGCTTGGCCAATTTATCTTTATGCTGTGTAAGACGTTGTTATTCGATTTCGATCATGGCCGCGTCGTCCTTGCGGATAGACATGGCGAAGCTGCGCAGGTTGATCTCCAGCGGGTCGCCCAGCGGGGCGGTGCGCAGAACCTGAATTTCCGTGCCTGTCGTTATGCCCATATCCATAATGTGCCGCTTTACGGCGTTTATGCCGTTCACTTTCACCACGCGCACGGTATCGCCCGGCTTGGCCTGCTGCAGCGTTTTCATGTTTTATCCTCCGTTTCTTCAGATGAGCGCCGTCGGTTAGCTCCGACTAACCTGTGGCCTTAAAGTATGGAGTTAGCTTTAACTAACCCCACAGTGCCTATAATACCACCTGATTTTGGCGTTGTCAATAGCTCTGGCAAAATTTTGTTTGTTGAGACAAACATTTTTTTTTTGCTGATAAAAAGAAAAGCGCTCTTGCAGGGTGCTGATTTACCGTCTGCAAAAAGTTGATAGCGCCGCGGCGGCGTTGTGAGCGCGCTTGCAAGCGAACAGCCGGAGCAAGCGTGACTTTTTGCGGAAAAGGAGCGGCAGTCCGTCAGGCGACGCCGTGATTTGAAAAAATCGCGGCAAGCCATAAGGACTTGCCGCGACGTGGCGGAGTGGGCGGGATTACCCTTGCGGGTATCCCTCGCGATTCCAATCAGCCGGCGCGTTTCACGCTTGGCTTCTTGGGCGCTCGGTATCGAACTGTTCTCGTCCCGCCCCTGATACAAGGAAAAGCACCCTTAAAGGGTGCTTTTCCTTGTATGGCGGAGTGGGCGGGATTCGAACCCGCGTGCCGCTCATCACGGCAACACGATTTCCAGTCGTGCTCGTTATGACCACTTCGATACCACTCCGAATGGGCTGATAATAGGGTCTCTAAAATATCAGCTTAATTATTATAGTATAAATAACACCTTTTGACAAGCATTTTTTGCGGTTTTTAGAAAAATTTTTGGCAATAAAAGCCGCCGCGCGCCGATCCGCGCTAAAAATAAATGCCAAAACGAGATAGGGGCTGCCCACGGTGCCAAAGCCCTTTGTGTGCCGTGCCGTTTTCCGTTTTTTTGCTGATTTTTCCGGCGAAGAAGCCTCCGGCGAATTGATTTATCCCCGCCGCTCTGCTATACTATAAGAAATAAACGCGACGGCGATCCTGTGAGGTGTATGCTATGCAAAAATGGCAGGAATATGGGCTGGATTTTCTGGCCAACGATATAGACGAAGCCGTGCCGCTGCCGGCGTGGCTTCAGCTCGACGCGGTGGCGGCCGTGCCGAAGTTTCATGCGACGATGCCGAACTATGCGCCGACGCCCTTGCTGCGGCTGGAGCATCTGGCGGTGGCGGGCGGCGTGGCCGGAGTATACGTAAAAAACGAAGCCCCGCGCTTCGGGCTGAACGCTTTCAAGGTGCTGGGCAGCAGCTATGCCGTCAGCCAAACGCTCTGCCAAAAGCTGGGGCTCTCGCTGGAAGAGATCGGTTTTGCGGGGCTGCTGCGGCGGCGTGGGCAGCTGCATGGGCTGGCCCTGGCCACCGCCACCGACGGCAACCACGGCCGGGGCGTGGCCTGGGTGGCCCGGGAGCTTGGCTGCCCGGCGCATATCTTTATGCCGGCCGGGGCCGAGCCGGAGCGTCAGGCGGCTATCCGCGCTCTTGGCGCGGAAGTGGAGGTGACCGACCTCTGCTATGACGACACCGTGGCTTATGCCAGAGCCCTGGCGGAGAAAAACGGCTGGACGCTGGTGCAGGACACCGCCTTCCCAGGTTATGAAGATATCCCCAAGCTGATAATCCAGGGCTACGCCACCATGGCGGCCGAGATCGCGGCCGAGCTTGCCCCGACGGAAGCGCCGACGCACGTATTTTTGCAGGCGGGCGTAGGTTCGATGGCGGGCGCAATGCTGGCCTGCCTGGCGCAATATTTCCCCGCCGCCCGTTTCATCATTCTGGAGCCGAAAAACGTCGCCTGCTGCCTGAAAGCCGCCGCCGAAAATAACGACGCGGTCAGCGTCTCCGGCAAGCAGGAAACGATCATGGCGGGCTTAAACTGCGGCACGCCTTGTCCGCTCATCATGCCGCTGCTGCGCGAAAAGGCCGCGTTCTTCCTCGGCTGCCCGGATTATGTGGCGGCCCACGGTATGCGGCTGGCCTGTCAGCCGCAGGCGGGAGACCCTGCCTACGTGGCCGGCGAATCCGGCGCGGTGGGGCTGGGCGCAACGGCGCTGCTCATCTCCGGCAGGCTGCCGCAAAGCCGTGAGCGGCTCGGTATCGACGCGGCCTCGCGCCTGCTCTCGTTGAACACCGAGGGCAGCATGGCGCCGAAGATCTGGCGGCAGGTGGTGGAGGAAAACGCCTGCCCGCTCCCGGAGGTCATATGCTGAACTTTCGACCGATCACGCTCGCCGATAAGGCGCTCATCACCGGCTATCTGAAGCAGATCAGGCCGGTCATAGTGGAGCAATCGTTCAACACGCTGTTTCCCTGGCAGCAGCCGCACGCCTATCATTTCGCGGTTTTTGAGGACTGGCTGCTGCTGCGGACGACGTATCAGGGGCGCACCAGCTTTATGCCGCCCGTTGGGCCGGAGGCCGGCTACAGCCGCGCGCTGGACGCGCTGGAGGTTTACGCCGCAGAAGCTGGTCTGCCGCTCTATTTCAGCGAGGTCACGCGGCCTTATGCGGAGCTGCTGAACCGCCTGCGGCCGGAATTTTTCCAGACGTTCAGCGACCGCAACGCCGCCAATTATATCTATAACGTCGAGGATCTGACCAATCTCTCCGGCAAAAAATATCACGCGCAGAAAAATATGCTGAACAGCTTCAAACGCAGCTATCCGGATTACAGCTTCCGCGCGCTGACGCCGGAGCTGCTGCCGCTTTGCCGCGAGCAGCTGGCGTTTTGGTGCGAGCAGAAAAACTCCACCCAATTCCCCACGCTGCAACAGGAGAGAGTCGCTATCGAGCAGATGTTCCGCCATTGGCAGCAGCTCGACCTTTACGGCGCGGCGATCATGCTGGGCGGCCGGGTGGAGGCATTCACGATCGCCGAGATACTGAACGACGATACCGTAGCGATACTGATAGAAAAGGCCAACAGCGATATCAAGGGGCTGTACAGCGCTATCAACCAGATGTTTCTGGCCGAATACTGGCAGGACTTCCGCTTCGTGAACCGCGCGGAGGATCTGGGGCTGGCCAATCTCCGGCGCACCAAAATGGGTTATCTGCCCTGCCGGCTGGAAATGAAATATTGGCTGCTGCCCGCCGGTTGGCAGAAAGCGAGGCGGCAAAATGGCTGAAAGGTTCGTTATCCGCCCGCCGCGCAATGATGATATCCCCGCTATGCAGGCGCTGTGGCGCGCCGCCTTCCCGGAGGATAGAGACGGCAGCTTCGTGCCGTGGTATTTCGCTAACCGCTACCGGCCGGAGCGGGCCTGGCTGCTGTTTTGCGGGGGCGAGCTGGCCGCTATGGCCTACGCGCCGGACGTGACGCTGCGCCTAAACGGGCGGGATATCGTTCTGCCTTACGTGCAGGGCGTGGCGACGGCGGAGAAGTTCCGCCGCCGGGGCTGCTGCCGCCGCCTGCTGCAGCACGCCAAGCGCGAGCTGGCGCGGCTGGGCTATCCCGTTTGGCTGTTGAAGCCGTTCAACGCGGCGTTTTACCAAAAGCTGGGGTTTGAGTTCTTCGCCCGTATCCGCCGCTATGAGCTGGATTTCTGCGATTGTTTTCTGCTGCCGCCGGCAGACGGTTTTCATATGGTGCATTATCTGGAGCCGCCCAGGGCGGCCGCCGCGGCCGCCGCGGTCTACGCCGGCTGGACGAAGGGCTTCGACGTACTGGCGCAGCGCGACGAAGAGAGCTTTCGCCTGCTGCTGGCCGACCACCTGGCCGACCGGGGCATGCTGCTTATGGCCTTCCGCGACGCAAAGCCGCTGGCCTACGCCCTATATACCACGACGGCGGACGGCGTGTTTCTGCGCGAGCTGGCGTATAGCAGCGCGCGGGCCGGGCGGGCCGTGCTGGCGCGGCTGGCGGCGGATTACCGCGAGGACACGCCCAAATGCGTGGCCGTCATGCCGGACGACACGGCGCTCTGCCGCCTGCTGCCGGAGACTAACGTGGGCTGGCAGGTGCTGCCCTTTGCGATGTGCGCGCCCTTGACGGCGGCGGGGCGGGAATGTTACAATTTGCTAAGAAGCGGCCACGCGTATTTTTACGAGTATTTTTAAGGAGCGGACATGGCAAAAAAACGGCGCAGACTGCGCCAGGAAGTAGTTTTGATCTTTTGCACGCTGCTGGTCATCGTCTTTGGGGTGATATTGGTGGCGCCCACCTACCTGCGCGACCCGCAGGAGGATATGCAGCACGAGCAGCTGCACCAGAAAATGGTCAGCGAGGAGAATATTGGCGACCTGCTGGCTCAAAAGGACATCAACATCGGCGAATCCACCAAAATACGCGCGCTGCTGCGCGATACGCTGCCGGCGGGGCTGTTCCTCAGCACCTTCGACATCACGCTGGACAAACTGACGGTGAAATACGCCCTGACGGAGCGCTCCGGCAGCACGGAGGACACTTACGCCGCGTTCTGGACGGAGGATAACTGCCAGCAGATCGTGATGTACAACACGGGGGCGCTGTTCACGCTGGTGCGCAACCTGGAGATAATCGAGATCGACGTGGACGGCTACGCTTATCCCAGCTGTATCATCACCAGAGAAGAAGCGGACGATCTGTTCGGACAAACGCTGGCGGATATCGCCGACGCGACCGCCTGGCAGAGTGTTTTGATCGATAACGGCGTCTATGACGAGGAGAGCCGGGCGGCCTTTTTCGCGGCGCACCCGCTGACCGAAGCCTGAGCCGGGAGGGTATAATATGGATTTTCGCGAGGCGTTGAGCCGGGAGCTTTTGGCCCTCTGCCGCGAGCGCAAAATGTCGCTGGGGCAGCTGGCGCAGGCCGCCGGCGTGCCGCTTTCCACCTTAAAGAATATCATCGCGGGTCAAAGCCGCAATCCGGGTATATTGACGCTGGCCGCCCTCTGCCGGGGGCTCGGCGTCTCCCCGGCCGAGCTGATCGCCCGCGCCCAAGCGCTGGCCGAAGCCGGCGGTATAAGCGGCGAGCGGCCGCAATATAATAAAGCAAGCGCCAAGGAGGACTGATCATCATGTGTGCCACCCTGAAATTCTGCAAGATGCACGGCTGCGGCAACGATTTTATTCTGGTGAACGGCTTTACGGAGAGCCTGCCCGCCGACCGCGGCGAGCTGGCCGAGCGCCTCTGCGACCGTCACTTCGGTATCGGTGCGGACGGGCTGATAACGCTGGAGCCGGAGGAGGGCTACGACTTCCGTATGCACATCTATCAGCCGGACGGCTCGGAGGCCGAAATGTGCGGCAACGGCGTGCGCTGCGCCGCGCTTTTTGCCAGGTGGCAGGGGATCTGCGACGCGGCGGAGCTTAGCATAGCCACGCTGGCCGGGTTGATCCGGCCGACTATCCTTGCGGCGGGCGAAGGCGGCGGCCTGGTGCGCGTGGATATGGGAGAGCCGCGCCTGGCGGCCCGCGCCATACCCTGCACGCTTTCCGGCGAAACGGTGCTGGAGCAGCCGGTGGAGGTCTCCGGGCGGGAATTCCTGCTCTCCGCCGTCTCCATGGGCAACCCCCACGCCGTGATCTTTCTGGAAACGCCGCCGGAGCAGTTTGCCGTGACGACCTACGGCCCGCTGCTGGAGCGGCATGAGATCTTCCCGGCCAAGACCAACGTGGAATTTGCTCAGGTGCTGGACGCGCACACGATCAAAATGCGCGTTTGGGAGCGCGGCGTCGGCGAAACGCTGGCCTGCGGCACGGGCGCCTGCGCCTGCGCGGTGGCCGCGATATTGGCCAAACGGGCCGCAGCCCCCGTCGCCATAAAGCTGGCGGGCGGCGAACTGAAAATAGACTGGCAGCCCGGCGGCCCGGTGTTTATGACCGGCCCGGCCGAGGTCAGCTTCTGCGGCGAGGCGGCGCTGTGAGCGCGCCACGCAAAAAACTGGGCTTGGCTTTTGGGGGCGGCGGCGTGCGCGGCATGGCGCATATCGGCCTGATGGAGGAGCTGGATAAACGCGGCGTGCGGCCGGATATGATCGCCGGCACGTCGATAGGCTCGCTGATGGGGGCGCTTTACGCCTGCGGCTACAAGGGCAGCTTTCTCGCCTCGCTGCTGGATAATCTGAGCCTGAAGCAGATAATGAATATTTCGCCTTCCGCCACGGGGCTGATCAGCGGCAGCAACTACGCCGAGGTGGCGCGTCTTTTGACCCGCGAGCGCAATATCGAGGATCTGCCCGTGCCGCTTCGCATCGTTGCCACCGACCTTGACCGCGGCGAGATGAAAATATTCGACAGCGGGCCGATCTGGCGGGCGATACACGCTTCCTCCGCCATTCCGGGCATATTTGCGCCGGTGGAATATCAGAACACGCTTTACGTGGACGGCTGCCTTTGCGATAACTGCCCCTGCCAGGTGCTGCGCGAAATGGGCGCGGACGTGGTGGTGGCCGTCGACCTGGACGTGCTGAAGGGCGAAGAACCGCCGGTCAGCCGCCAGAATATCATCAACATTTTGCAGCGTTCTATCGACGTTATGGGCAAGAAAAGCAGCAGCGCGCACCTGGCGGACGTGCGGCTCACGCCGATGACCGAATATATCTCCTCAATGGATCTCGGCCGGGCAGACTGGGCGGTGGAATGTGGCCGCAAGGAGGCCGCCGCCAATATTGACCGCATCATGGCGCTGCTTTAAGCGTTTGAAACAGCAAAAGCCCCCTCAAGCGAGGGGGCTTAAATTTTGTCGGCTTTTTGGCCGCGCAGGGTCTTTTGCACCCGCGCCCACGTCTCCGGGCTGCCTGCTAGCGCTTTTTCCAGCAGCGAAAGCCGCAGCAGATGAGCGGCGATACGGGCTTCGACCGCCGCCAGCCGCTGCTGCAGCGGCAATTCCTCCTCCGGCCGCAGCTCCGCCGCGTTTATCTGCCGCAGCAGGCTTTCCCGTTCCGACTTTTCCAGCCGCAGCTGCGTTTAGTTTTCCAGATAAGCGAAACTCAGGCTCCAGATCTCCGCATCAGTCATCATACGCACCCTTTTAGACGCTTTTCGTTCAACAAATATCAGTTTAGCATTAAAAATGTTAACTGTCAATGTCATTTGTCAGTATAACATTGTTCAATCCCGGCAAATTATCTCTTATTCTATATAAGAGGTGAGGGAATTGGATTCTAAATATGTTGAACAATACCGAAAATTCGGGCTTAACGTCGTTTATTACCGCAAAATGATGTGGCTGACGCAGGAGGAGCTGGCCGAGTTGCTGGATATATCGCGCTCGCATATCGGCATGATCGAGCTGGGCAACGTCGGCATTTCCTTCGATCTGCTGTTCAAGATGTGCGAAGTGTTCAAGATCAAGCCCAAAGACCTGTTCGATTTCAAGGACTGACACAGCAAAAGCCCCCTCAAAAGAGGGGGCTAAAAATTTGGTTTTTTGACGGCCTGCCGCCGTTTGGCGCCGTTTTATTTGCCTTCCGCCAGCAGCGCGTGCTTTTCCGCCAGCGCGGCGCAGCGGCCGATCAGCTTCATGCAGTTCTTTTTGCGCTCCTTGCTCTCAAAATCGCCGAAAGGGTCGCAAAGCTCGCGGCAGATCAGCGTGCCGTATTCGGCCTCGATATCTTTGATCAGCGCCGCCACCTTGGGATAAATATCCTCCTGCAGCTCGGCGATACGCTCGTCCATGCTCTCCTTGGCAAAGGGGTCTTCCCTGCCTGCCACGGTGGAGAGCGCCATCACCGCGCCGGCCACCGCGCCGCAGTTGTTCTGCGTGTGGCCCATGCCGCCGCCGAAGCCCGTGCAGAGCGTGATGACCTCTTTGGGCAGGTGCGTGCCGTGTACGTCAAAAAACGCCTGCAACACACATTCCGAGCAATTCAAACCCTGGCGAAAATAACCTTTTGCGGCCTGTTCGGCCTGTTCCTCCGCTGTCAATACCTTTTCGTCCGTCATCTGCAAGACCTCCTTATCCGATCCCGATATTTCCCGGCAGCAAAGCCTGCCTTTTCTATATCATACCAGAAAAAGCCGCCTTTGGCAAGAAAAAGCCGCCGCTTGCGCCGCGCGGCCGTTTGTGCTAAAATATGGTTGCTTAATTATACCTGCAAGAAAGGGTGATATCCATGCTTAAATTTGCGGAAATGCCGGATACCGTGCTGCAAAACTTCAAGGGCGGCGACGGCGAGGTCTCGGCCAGAATGTTTCAGGACGATAAGGTGCGTATCATGCGGGCCACGATCAAGCAGGGCTGCTCGATCGGCCTGCACACCCACGATACCAGCTGCGAGGTGGTTTACGTGCTTTCCGGCCAGGCTAACTGCGTGATCGACGGCCGGGAGGAGATCGTCCGCGCCGGGGAATGTCATTATTGCCCCAAGGGTTCCGCCCACACGGTGAAAAACGTCCTGCCCGAGCCCTTAGAGGCCGTCTGCGTTATCCCGGAACAATAAAAATAAGAATAGCCCCCTCGCTTGAGGGGGCTTTCTCATATCATGGTTTTTCCGGCGTTTTGCCCAGCCGCTGCAGCAGCAGGGGGCGGCAGTATTCCACCAAATCGCGGCGGCGCACCAGGCCGATATACACGCCCAGGTCGTCGGTCACGGGGATAAAATTCTGCTCGACTGATTTGCGCAGCAGCTCGCCCAGGCTGGCCGAGATATTCACCGGCAGCACCTCGCGGGTGGTTTTGATGCTGCTGATAGGTATCTTCTCCGCGTCGATAAAACGCAGATTCGGCGAGTTCTTGAACATCCACAGGCAGTCGTCGATGAACAGCGTGTAGAGATAATAGCCTTCGCTGTTCAAGACGGGCATGGCGGTGTAGCTGTGATACTCCATTTTTTCCAACGCCTGCCGCAGCGTGAAATTTTCCAACAGATAAGAGCTTTCGGCCTTGGTTATCAGAAAATCGGTAACCTGCATAGCGTCCTTCCTTTCCCCAACTCAAAATACACAACTATCAATAAATATGGCGAGCCTACTTTGATTATACATGGTTTTGCGGCGCTTGGCAAGCCTCAAGGCGCAGAATTGCCCGCGTATATATCTCCAATAAAAACCTGAAGTCCGCCGTGGTGATATATTCGTCCGCCTGGTGCATCAGATCGACGGTGCCGCGGCGCAGCGGCCCAAACGCCACGAAGTTGGCAAAATTCCGGCAATATGTGCCGCCGCCCACGGCCAGCGCCGCCGCGTCCGGCTCGTATTCCCGGTATAGAGCCAGCAGCGCGGCTGCCGGATTCTGCTCCTTGGGCACGTAAAGCGGCGCTTTATGCTCGTCCACGCTAAGCGAAAAGCCGTTGGCCGCGCAGGCCGCGTTCAGTTTGGCGTAGATATCCGGCCAGTTGGCGGTCACGGGATAGCGCACGTCCAGCCCCAGCGTGAAAATGCCGTCTGCCAGCCGCAGCGTACCCAGATTCAGCGAAAGCGCCCCGGATACCTCGTCCCGGCAGGCGATACCAGCACCCGTGCCGTCGGTGTCCGTGCCGAACAGCGCCAGGATACGGCGGCAGGCTTCGGCCGCCGCCGCGCCAAGCGGCAGTGCAAACCGTACAGACGGCGGATACTGCGGATAATACGAATAATACGGCTGCTTCTGCCGCCGATACGCAAGCCGCGCCGATGCGGACGGCGCGTGCAGGCGAGGTAAGCAATCTGCGCTCAGCGACAGCGGATAAG
>CANQSW010000027.1 GCA_947626615.1 uncultured Peptococcaceae bacterium
CGCGTAATGAGCCAGCAGCAGATCAGGCACGGCGGCGCGGTCGCGGTAAATGCTGCGCACAAAAGCTATTTCCAGATTTTTCGTCAAATGCTTCGTCATTTTTCCCACCTATTTGCGCCAGAAAGCGCGCGTAAAGATCACCAGCACCGTCATCAGCTCCAAACGGCCGATCATCATGTAGAGCGCCAGGAAAATTTTCGAGAAGTTCGTCAGGCCGATATAATTGAAGGTCGGGCCGTAGGTCTCGAACGCCGGGCCGACGTTGCCCAGAGAAGCCATAGTCACCGAGAACGACTCAAACGGCGTCAGCCCCTGCCACCCCAGCACCATCGCGCCCAGCAGCAGCAGGAAGAGATACAGCACGATAAACACCATGACTTGATTTATGGTGCTGTCCGGCAGCGCTTTTTTATCCAGCTTAACGGAGGTGACGAGCTTGGGCTGCAGCGCCTTGGCGAAGCTGGCAAAGCACGTTTTTACGCCGACGATGACGCGGCTGACCTTCATGGAGCCGGAAGTGCTGCCCGCGCAGCCGCCCACAAAGAACAGGCAGAACAGCAGCACGCGGCAAAAAGGCGGCCAAAGCTCGTAATCGGCGGAATAAAAGCCGGTGGTGGTCATGATCGTCACCACCTGGAACATCGCCTGGCGCACGATATATTCCAGCGACTTATCGGGATAAACGTCGTTATGCAGCAGGCAGGCGACCATAGCCGCCGTGGCCACCAATATTATCGCGATATAAACGCGGAATTCCTCGCTGCGGAAGAAATAATTGCGTTTTTTGACGATAGAAAGATAATAAAAAGCAAAATTCGCGCCGGCCATGATCATAAACAGAATGACCGTCCATTGGGCCATCGGGTTATCGTCATAAAAAGACATACTGATGTTGTGGCTGGAGAAGCCGCCGGTGGAGACCGTGCCGAAGGTGTGGCACATCGCGTCCACGAAGTTCATGCCGGAGAGGCCCAGCAGCAGCATACAAAGGCCGGACATCGCCAGATACACCAGCAGCAGCACCTTCGCGGTATAACCCGTCTGCGGGGCCAGCTTCTCAATGAGCGCGTTGCCGGGGGCTTCCGCCTTATACATCTTGCTGCCGGAATTGCCGGAGACCAGCGCCAGCAGCACCACCACGATACCGATGCCGCCCAGCCAGTGCGTCAGGCCGCGCCAGATCAAAACGCCGCGCGGCACCGCCTCCAGATCCGGCAGAATAGACGCGCCGGTGGTGGTGAAACCGGACATACTCTCCATCCAGGCGTCCACCGGCGGGCAGGCATGGCTGAATATGTACGGCAGCGAGCCCAAAGTCGCCGCCAGCAGCCAGCCGAACGTAGCAATGGCAAAGCCCTCGCGATAACGCAGCGCCAGCTTGCGCTTGCCGCGGAAGCAGAACATCAGCCCCAGCCCCACGGCCAGCATGATGATATGAGAGGCGACCAGCGCCGGCAGATCGCCCTCGCCGTAGACCAGCGCGTAGATCTCCGGCAGGAACATTGAAACGGCCAGCACCAGCGATATTTTGCCGAGATTATACAAAATTACGCCAAATCGCATAAAAAACGCACCTTCCGTCAATCATCGCCGACCCCGGAGAGATATTCCACCACGCTCTGCGCCTGAGCCTCGGCCGCAAACGTGAACACACGGTCGCCCGGCATGAAAACGTCGTCGCCGTGCGGGATAATAATATCGTCGCCGCGCACGATCAAGCCCACGATAGTGTGATCGGGGAAATGCAGGTGCTTCAGCGCCTTGCCGGCGTGCTTACATTCCGGCGTTATCTCCACTTCGTTCATCTGGGCCATATCGTTTTGCAGCAGCTTCAGGTTCAGCACCGAGCCGCGGTTGATATAACGCAGTATCGTCGCCACCATCAGACTGCGGGGGCTGACCGCTTTGTCGATGCCGAAATTTTCGATCATATTGACGTAATCGGAGCGGCGTATCTGCGCGATCACCTTTTTGGCCCCGATATGCTTGGCGATAATGGAGATCATCACGTTCGTCTCGTCCTCGTCGTTGACGGCCAAGACGGCGTCCATCTCCGGGATATTTTCGTCCAGCATCAGGTTCATATCCCTGCCGCTGCCGTTGATGATCATGGTGCGCTTCAACTCCTCGTTCAGCACCATGCAGGCGGCGGGGTCTTCCTCGAACAGCTTCACGTTGATGCGGCGGCGGCGCTCCTCAAAGAACTTGGCCAGATACCGTCCCAAAAGCTGCCCGCCGAAGATAGCGATATCGTTGATCGGCTTTTTGCGCACGCCGAGAAAGATCTCCAGATCCATCATATCCTTGGTGGCCGCCAGCAGAAAGACCTCGTCTTTGGGCTGCACGGCGGTCGAGCCGTTCGGCACGATCATCTCGTCGCCGCGGATAATGCCCGCGATGACGCAGGGCTTGGGGAATTTTATCTCCTTTAAGGGCCGATTCAAAATGGAGCAGCCCTCGTCCAGCTTCAGCCCCAGCATGACCACCCGGCCGTCGGCGTAATATTCCACCTCGTGCGCTTCGGGGTGCAGCACCAGCTTGCCACATTCCTGCGCGGCCAAAAGCTCCGGGTTCACGATAAGATCGATACCCAGCTGCTCCTGGCGGGCCGAGGCGGCCAGCTCGCCGTATTCCGGCTTGCGCACGCGGGCGATGGCGTTCTTCACGCCGTAGGATTTGGCCACGAAGCAGGTCATCATATTAAGCTCGTCCAGCTCTGTTACGGCCACCAGCAGGTCGCTGTCCGCGATACCGGCCTGCTCCAGCACCGACATCGAAGCGCCGTTGCCCTCCAGCACCCGCACGTCCAGATATTCCTGCACCTGGCTCAAACGGTCGCTCCGGGTATCCAGCACCGTCACGTCCATGCCCTTGCCGGAAAGCGTGGCGGCGATGCTGAACCCCACCTTGCCGGCGCCGACAATGATCACTTTCACCGTGACCCCTCCCCTTAAAACGAGCCGGTTTGGCCGGCTCTGCACAGCAGTACATAATAGTTTAACACATTACGCGCAAAAAAGCAAAAATTTTTCGCAAAAGCGGCAAAATAAAAAGGGCGGCTGCCAAACCGCCCCCAAAATCGCCCGCAACGCCCCGCTATTGCAGCGCCCGGCCCGCCGCCAGCCGCTCCACCATATCCTGCCGGCGCATATTTTTCAGCTCCGTCTCGCTGATCTCCGGCAAACGGCGGCGCAGCAGCTCTCTAAGCTCGCCGTCGGTACATTCCAGCAGGGCGGCCGCGTTGCCAAGCCGCACCCGCCGCGCCTCCGGCGGCGCTTCTTTCGCGTCCGCAGCGCCATAGCCGCCCCGCTGCCGCCAGCACCCGGCCAGCAGCCATTTTTGCAGCTGCTCCGCCGGGCTGGCCAAAACGTAAGCTATCGCCCATTCCTCGATCTTCTTGGCGGCGGCAGCCCCGGCTTTTAACGCCCGCTCCAGTTCCGCCGCCTCGCCGGCAAAACAGGCCGCCGCCCGCCCGGAGGGCAGATTTTCCAGCCAGAGCAGCCGCAGGGCGCCCGCCTTCAGCGCCGCGTCGCAACCGGCGGCCACAGCCGTCAGACTGGAGGATTCCAGCAGGCCGCAGGCAGACTTCCGCTCGTCCGTCAGCCGCCGAAACTCCGCCGCAAATTCGGAGCTTTCGGCCTCCTTCTGCTCGCGGAACGCCTGCAGCGCCGCTTCCGCCCGCTGCAGCTGCCGTTTATCGGGATAATTTATGCCCGCGTTTTCCCGCAAAATGATCACGCCCCTTTTTTATAGCTTATTTTGCCCAAAATATCTTGGCATATGCGAAAAACGCCGTCATAAAAAACGCGGCGGCCGGGCATAATACGAACGGCGGCAAACGCCGGAAAATTTTTGGAGGTGGCGGAAAAATGAGCAAAAATCCTTCCATTCAGTGCAAGATCAGGGAATGTAAGCACCATTGCGGCAACGAGGATTACTGCACGCTGAACTGCATCATGGTGGGCACGCACGAGGCGCACCCCAGCATGGTGGAATGTACCGACTGCGAATCCTTCGAGTATCGCAGCTAAAGCCAAGCGGCGCGGACGGCCTGCCTGCCGGGCGGGCCGTCTTTATTTTGGCCGGCGAAAATAAAGCGTTGAGAATCGCGGCGTTTTGTGCTATGATATTGGTACTGTGAAGATTTTCAGCAAATTTATTTGGCGGAGGCGGAAAAAATGACGGAACATAACAAGGCGATCGTGACCAGGTTCGCCCCCTCGCCCACCGGCTATATGCACATCGGCAACCTGCGGACGGCGCTTTACGCCTGGCTGCTGGCGCGCTCCGGCCAGGGCCGCTTTATCCTGCGGATCGAGGACACCGACCAGGAACGTCTGGTGCCGGGCGCGGTGCAGGTCATCATGGACACGCTGCGCATCACCGGGCTGGATTACGACGAAGGCCCGGGCGTGGACGGCGGGCACGGCCCCTACGTGCAGAGCGAACGCAAAGAGATATACCGCGAATACGCGGAAAAGCTGGTGGCGCAGGGCGACGCCTATTATTGCTTCTGCACGCCGGAGCGCCTGCAAACGCTGCACGACGCGGCCGGCATCGGCGGCTATGACCGGCATTGCCGCGAGCTTTCGACCGACGAGGTGGCGCGGCGGCTGGCGGCGGGCGAGCCGCACGTTATCCGCCAGAAGATACCGCTGGAGGGCGAGACTTCCTATTACGACGAGGTGTTCGGCCAGATAACGCTGGCCAACAGCGATATGCAGGATCAGATACTGCTGAAGGCGGACGGCTTCCCCACCTATAACTTCGCGCACGTGGTAGACGATCACCTGATGGGCGTGACGCACGTGGTGCGGGGCAGCGAATATCTGACCTCCACCCCGAAATACGCCCTGCTCTATGACGCTTTCGGCTGGGAGCGGCCGCATTACGTGCATCTGCCGCTGCTGATGGGCCGCGGCGAGGACGGCAAGGTCTCCAAACTCTCCAAACGGCACGGCGCGGTCAGCTTTCAGGACCTTTTGGCGGCCGGTTATCTGCCGCAGGCCGTGCTGAACTACATCGCGCTGCTCGGCTGGTGCCCCAAGGACAACAATCAGGAGATATTTTCGCTGGACGAGCTGATCGCCAGTTTTTCTATCGACGCTATCAGCAAATCGCCCGCTATTTTCGACTATGACAAGCTGAACTGGTTCAATTCCGAATACATCAAGGCGCTCTCCCCGGCGGAATTTGCCGAACGCGCCCTGCCGCAGCTAAAGGCGATCTGCCCGCCCTACGTGGATACCGCCAAACTGGCGGCGCTGCTGCACACCCGCGTCAGCACGCTGGCGGAGATACCCGCGATGGTCGATTTCATCGCCGCGCGCCTGCCGTTCGACGCCGCGCTTTACGCCAACAAAAAGAACAAGACCACGCCGGAGCTTTGCGCCGAAATATTGACCGGCGTGCGCCCGCTGCTTTCTGACGCCGTTTGGCAGAACGACGCGCTGTTCGCCCTGCTGAAGGACTACGCCGCCGCTTCCGGCTACAAGGCCGGGGCCGTAATGTGGGCCGTGCGGGTGGCCGTGGCAAGAAAAGCCATAACCCCCGGCGGCGCGACGGAGCTGCTGGAGGTGCTGGGCCGCGAAGAAGCGTTGGAGCGTATCGACCAGGCGCTGCAAGAGCTGGCGGAATAACAACAAAGAGACGTAAAAACTCCGGCCGGGGCAAAAGCCCCCGGCCGGAGTTTTGTTTTGCTTTAGTCGCGCAGAGAGACCGGCTTATCCAGCACCTCTTTCCAGACGACCGCCTGCTGCAGCGGGTTCAAGCCCAGCTCCCGGCAGGCCGCCTCCACCGTGCGGGTGGGCGCGGCGTCGTCCACCGCCTTGGGGGCGGCGGCGCTGGCGTGCGCGGTGAAAACCGAAGCCGGCACGACCTCGCCGGTGCAATAATCGCACTCTTCAGCCGGCTGCGGCTGCGGCTTGGGGGCTTCACGGCGGCGCTGGCGGCGGGGCGCCGCCGCCGGCTGGGGAGCGGGTTCTCCCTCGCCCAGCACGGTCTTAACGTCCTTCGCCATATCGCGCACCAGCTCGCCCAAACTGGTGTAGACCTTAACGTCGGGGCGAACGGGCTTGGCCTCCGGCTGCGTCCGGCCGGCCTCCGCCCGCCGCTGCGGCCGGGCGGGCCGCTGCTGCGGCGTTTTCTTCTTTTTGAAGCTGCCGCCGAAGATGAAATATATGATCAGCAGCCAGATAATTATTTCCATAAGATCACCGGCTTATTTATCGGCGGGCTTGGCGGTGCTGCCGACGCCGCCGCCGGAAATGCCCTCGCGCATTTTGGTATCCGCCTGCACGTTCATCATCTTATAATAATCCATAATGCCCAGATTGCCGTTGCGGAAGGCTTCGGCCATTGCCAGCGGCACCTGCGCTTCGGCCTCCACCACCTTGGCGCGCATGGCCTGGATCTCGGCGATACGCTCCTGCTCCTGCGCCACGGCCATAGCGCGGCGTTCCTCCGCTTTGGCCTGCGCTATCTGCTTGTCGGCCTCGGCCTGATCGGCCTGCAGCTTGGCGCCGATGTTGCGCCCCACGTCGACGTCCGCGATATCGATGGAGAGTATCTCGAACGCCGTGCCGGTATCAAGCCCTTTGGCGAGCACGGTCTTGGAGATAAGGTCGGGGTTTTCCAGCACGGCCTTGTGCGTCTCGGCCGAACCGACGGTGGTAACGATGCCCTCGCCGACGCGGGCGACGATAGTTTCCTCGCCGGCGCCGCCGACCAGACGGTCGATATTGGCGCGCACGGTCACGCGGGCCTTGGAGCGCACCTCGATGCCGTCCTTGGCCATAGCGGCCACCACGGGCGTTTCAATGACCTTGGGGTTAACGCTCATCTGCACGGCCTGCAGCACGTCTCGCCCGGCCAGGTCGATAGCGCAGGCGCGCTCGAACGCCAGCGGGATATTGGCGCGCTCGGCGGCGATCAGGGCGTTCACCACGCGGTCTACGTTGCCGCCGGCCAGATAATGCGCCTCCAGCTGCGACACCTTAACGTCCAGACCGGCCTTTTCCGCTTTGATCAGCGGGTTTACTATCTTAGCCGGAGAAACGCGCCGAAGGCGCATACCGATGAGGTCGAAGATACCGACCTTCACGCCCGCGGCCAGAGCGGACACCCACAACCCCAGCGGCACGAAGCCCAGCACGACGAACAAAACGATCAGGATCAGAAAGATCACCAGACCGGCGCTTACGGCAAAATCGAAAATCAATGTTATCACTCCTTTAGATTACGCTTTTTTGCTGTGTCCTACGCTATCTTTTCAACATCATAACGAACAAAACGATGACGGCCAGAAAAATCACCAGGCCGACGCACACGGTAAAAGTTAAAGACAAGGCGCTCCCTCCTTTACGCCGCGTTTTCCGTTTCGTCCCTCGCTATTATTTTAATATAAAGAGCGGCAAAGCTCAAGCCCTAAACGGCATTTTCCTGCGGCTCGACGACCACGCCGCTGCCCTCCACGCGGATCACCTTCACCGCCGTGCCGCGCTTCACGAAGCTGCCTTCGGTCAGCACGTCGGTGCGCTTGCCCTCGATCAAGGCCGCGCCGGAGGGGCGCAGATCGGTGAGCGCTACGCCCGTTTTGCCGACCAGATGATTGATTGTGGGCGGCGGGCTGACGTAGCCCCCGGCCGTGGAAGTCGCGTCCTTCAAGATCAGGCGGCTCCACACGCGGCGGGTGCGGCCGCATTTCAGGCTGATCGCCACCAAAAGCGCCGCCACCGCCAGCGCTATCGCCAGCTGCAGCATGGCCACCGAAAAGCTGGGGGCCACGCAGATCACCGCGCCGATGATACTGGCTATGCCCAAAACGCCGCAGATACCAAAGCCCGGTATCACGAATATCTCCATGATCAGCAGCACCAGGCCGGCCACCGCCAGCGCTATCGCTATCCACGCCGTGTAGCTGACCAGCAGAGCGCCGATGAAATACAGCGCCAGCGCCGTTACGCCCAGCGCCGCAAACGCGCCCACCCCGGCGAACAGCACCTCCAGCACCAGCGAGCCGATACCCACCGTCAACAGCAGCGTGGCGACCACGGAATTGCCGAGCACTCGGGAGGCCTGCTCCTGAAAGCTGTAAGCCACTTCGGTGATATCCGCCCGGTCGATGCCAAGCGCGGCATAAGCCTCGGCATCGCTGGCGACCATAGCGTCGGCGATACCGTAGGCCGCGGCCTGCTCGGCCGTCAGCGTCAGCAGCTTGCCCGCCTCAGATAGCCCCTCGATCGTTACGGTGGAATCGCTCATCGCGGCGGCCAGGCGGCTGTCTCGCCCGTGCGCTTCGGCCGCGCCCTCAAGCTGCGCCGTCCAGAAGGATACCACCTTTTCGTCCGCCTTTTCGTCGCCCTCGCGCGGTTCGGCCGCGCCGATGCTGCCGCCCTGCTTCATCACTATTTTGTCGCAGGAAAGCGCGATCAACGAGCCCGCCGAAATAGCTTTGTCGTTGACGTAGCAATAGGTGGGCAGCTCCGCGTCCATGATGATCTGCTTGATAGATACCGCCGCCGTCACGTAGCCGCCGTAGGTATCCAGATCCAGCAGCACGGCGGAGGCGTCCGCCGCTTCGGCTTCGTCGTAGGCGCGCTCCAGATAATTCACCATATATTCGCTGATCTCGCCGTCCAGCTCCGCGCGGTATACGCCGCCCGCGGCATAAGCGGGAAAAGCGGCCAGCCACAGCGCCAGCGTCAGGCAGACGGCCGCCAGCAGCCGCGCTCTCATGTATTTTGCCCCGCTCTGCAAGCAAAACACCTCCCTATATCAAGGCCGGCTCTGGCCGGCCTGCTTCTAGCATAACCCAATAATAAGCAAAAAATATAAAGCAAGTGTAAACTTTTGGGGCGAAAGACGAAATTTATCGGTTATCTATTTTTTCCGGGTATAGATCGTGCCAGAGCAAGCGCTGCTCGGCCGCCTTTTCCCAGCGCGTACCGGGCCTGCCCCAGTTGACGTAGGGGTCGATGGAAAGGCCGCCGCGGGGCTTGAATTTGCCCCAGACTTCGATATATTTGGGTTCCAGCAGCGCGCGTAGATCCTCCATGATGATATTCACGCAATCCTCGTGGAAATCGCCGTGGTTGCGGAAGCTGAAAAGATAAATTTTCAGGCTTTTACTCTCCACCAGCCGCTCGTCCGGCACGTAGCTGATATAAAGCGCGGCGAAATCCGGCTGACCCGTCACCGGGCAGAGGCTGGTGAATTCCGGGCAGTTGAATTTCACGAAATAATCCTGCCCCGGGTGCTTGTTCGGAAAACTCTCCAGCACCTCGGGCGCGTAATCGGCGGGATAGGCCGTTTTGCCGGCCCCCAGATTCTTTACGCCGGCCAGCTCCGCTTTCGTTCTGCTCATAACTCTACCTCCTCGTATTCCAGCGGGTCTTTTTGGCCGTTGGCGGCAAAGGCCCGCAAACGGTCGCGGCAGGTGGCGCAGACGCCGCAGGGCTTGTCCCGCCCCTCGTAGCAGCTCCAGGTCAGCTCGTAGGGCACGCCGAGCTCCAGCCCGGCCGCCACCACCTGCGCCTTGTTTTTGGCGATAAACGGCGCTTCCAGCTTGAGCCCGCCGCCCGTGCCGCGGGCTATCGCCTCGCGCATCGCTTGGTAAAACGCCTCGCTGCAATCCGGATAAGCGTTGCCCGCCGCGTCGTCACGGTGCGCGCCGTAATAGATATATTCGCAGCCCGCCGCCTCGGCCACGCTGGCCGCCGCCGCCAGAAACAGGCCGTTTCTGAACGGCACGTAGGTGCTGACGGGCCGCCCCGGGGCGGCCTGCTGCTGCTCGGCATAACTGGTATGCGGCAGTTCGCCCCGCCCGGCCAGCAAAGTGCAGCCGCTCTCCGCAAACACCGCCGTCAAATCGAGCTCGCGCCGCGCCACGCCAAAATACGCCGCCACGGCCCGCGCCGCCGCCAGCTCTTTTTGGTGCTTCTGGCCGTAAAAAACCGAAAGCGCCAGCACCTCCGCCGCGCCGAAGCGCCGCACCGCCAGCGCCAGACAGGTCGTACTGTCGACGCCGCCGGAAGCCAAAACCAATGCCCGCATATATAGTCCTCTCCTATTCTATCGCATATTTACACGCCGCGGCTGTCCGGCGGCCAGATGAATTTGTGCAGCTGCAGCTGCACACGCGCGCCGCAGAGCCTTCTTTCGCGCAGAAAATCCACGATCTCCGCCGGCGCGAGCGCGCCGAAGACCGGGCTGAAATATATTTGCGTCCGGCCCAAAAGCCCCAGTTCGTCGATGACCTCTGCCGCCCGCGCCAGATCGCGCTTATCCGAGCAGACGAATTTTACCACGTCTTCCGGCCCGAGCAGCGCGAAGGAGGGCCGGTGCATAGCGGCCTCCATACCGCTGGCGGGCAGCTTATAATCCAGCGTGAACAGCGGGCGGCGCGGCAGTTCGGCAAACGGCGCGATATCTATGCTGCCGTTCGTCTCGATCTCCAGCGAGAGCTCCGGCTCCGCCGTAATGGCCCGCACCAGCGCGAGCGCGCCGGGGGCGGCCAGCGGTTCGCCGCCCGTGAGCGTCACGTTTTTGACGCCGCAGCCCTTGCAATACGCGACTATCTCCGCCGCCGTCATCGCCTCGGCCGGAGCGTCCTGCTCCCAGGCCCAGGCGGTGTCGCAATAGGCGCAGCGCAGGTTGCAGCCGGCCAGCCGGATAAACACAGCCAGCTCGCCCGCGCGGCTGCCCTCGCCGTTGATGCTGACGAATTTTTCCGCCACGCGATAGGTCTGCATAGTCTCACTCCCAATAAGAGGCGCAGTTTTCCGGCGTTTCATAGACGCTGACTTTGGCCGGAATAAGCCCCGCCGCCAAAAGCCCCCGCCAGAACCAGCGCGCCAGCTCCTCCGCCGTGGGGCGGAAAGGCAGCTGCACCGGCTGAAAGCCTTCGTCCGCCAGCGCCGCCAGCGTGGCCGGCCGCAGGCTGCCCGCCTCAAAAAGCAGCTTATGGTCAAGGGCTGCCGCCAGCTCTTTTAGCGCCGCTTTGGCCGTGGCAAAATCGCAGAGCATACCCCGCGCCGGGCCTTCCTTTTGCAGGGCTTCGCCCCTTATCTCCAGCACCACGCGCCAGCGGTGGCCGTGCAGATCGCGGCAAGCGCCGGGGTGGCCCGCCAGAAAATGCGCCGCGTCAAAGCTGGCTTCCGTCTGCAAGCTGAACATGATATTCCCCCTAATGCTCAAATAAAAAAGGGCGCAAAGCGCCCTCCGAAATAACGCCTAGTTTTGTTTTATGACAGGAGGTTCGCGAACTGTCAGATCAAGTTGGCTATATTGTAGCACACGGGCGGCGGCCTGTCAATTCTCCGCCCCGGGCCGAAGATGCACGCCGATATCCTCCAGACACTCCCAGGTGACGTTCACCGACCACACGCCGCCCTCAAGCAGCCGATACGCCGTCTCCTCGTGCAGCAGCTTCGCGCCCTCGCCCAGCTGCGCCCGCAGCGTCTGCTCGGCCTGGCGGTAGGCCGCCGCCTTGGCCGCCGCCTCGGTCAAATTTCGCGCCGTCACGGCCTCCCGCTGCCAAGCCTCGCGCTCCAGCTCCACCGTGCTGCCCAATATGGCGAAGCTGAACTTAGCCGTCTGGCGTTCTATGCGTTCGCCCGCCGCCGGCGCAGGCTCTCTGCCCCAGAGCAGCAGCTGCCGCCCGTCCGCCCGCGTCAGACGGTAAAGATAGGCCGGCCCGCCAACGGGCGCAACGTCCTCCGCCGTGAGCGCCGCCTCGCCGTAGCCCTGATACCACACCCGCCCGCGCACTATCGCGTCGGCCCGGCCGTCCGCCAGCGGAGCCACCAGCAGGTCGCCCTTTTTCACCGTATCGCCGTGCGCCGCCGCCGGCTGCCCGTGCTTTAACAGCACCTGCTCCACCAGCGCGTCGCGCGCAGCCCAGATCGCGCCCTTGGTGGCGTTTTCCAGCTCCTCGGGATAAATGGAGCGCTCCGCCACCTTGATATCGGCCACCGTGCCGCTCCGCTCGATATACACCCAGGAGATCTCCGGTATCTCGTCCTGCAAAGTCTTCGCGATAGCGTCGGTATCCAGCCGGGCAAACAGCGCGCCCCGCTTCAGGCCAAGCTCCGCCGCCAGCCGCTCCACCGCGGCCGGGTCGAGCTCGCGCAGCTCCTCCTGCGGCAGCACCCGCACCGTGAACACGAACTGCGAGAGCGCCAAAAGCCCCGCCGCAAACAGCAGCACGCCCGCCGCCAGCGTTTTG
>CANQSW010000028.1 GCA_947626615.1 uncultured Peptococcaceae bacterium
GGGCATGGGTATGCACGCCGCCGTGGTGGAATTTGCCCGCAACGTGGCGCATATCCCCGCCGCGATGCCGGAAAGCGGCCAACTGGACGTTTTGTTCGACGCGCGGGGCAAGGCCGGGCAGGGCGGCTCGCTGGAATGTGGTCTGGCCGGGGTCTCTCTGGCCGAGGGCAGCCGGGCCGCCGCCGTTTACGGCCGGGCGGAGATACTGGAGCGCCACCGCCACCGCTACGTTTTGAAGGAGGAGGTCGAAGGCAGCCTCGCCGCCGCCGGCCTGATACTCTCCGGCCGTTCCGCCGAGGGCGGCTTTGTGGAGATCGTGGAGCTGGCGGGCCGCAAATGGTTCATGGGCTGCCAGTATCACCCCGAATTTTTGTCACACCCGGAGCGCCCGCACCCACTGATCTCGGATTTTCTGCGGGTGTGCGCGGAGCAATAAATAATTTGAATTTTAAGGAGAAAGCAGTTTGAATACCACGGGCGAATTTGCTTACAGACTTTTGGAGGATACGCCGGAAAATATCCGGCTGTTCAACGCTTTTGTGGCCGCTCACCCCAAGGGCCACGTGCTGCAAAGCTGGCAATGGGGCGCGGTGAAGCAGCCGGCCTGGCAGCCGCTGCGGCTGGTGCTGGAAAAGCAGGGCGAGATCTGCGCCGCCGCGCTGATCTTGCAGCGTAAACTTCCGGCCGGGCTGGGGCAGATATTTTATTCGCCGCGAGGCCCGGTGCTGGATATCGCGGACGAGCCGCTCTGGCAGGCCATGGTGGCGGCGGTGGCCGCGCTGGCCAAGGAACGCGGGGCGATCTATTGGAAGATAGACCCTGATATCGATATCGACTTGCCGGCGGCGGCCGTTTGGCGCGAGCGTCTGCGGCAGAGCGGCTTTGTGCCGGCCGGGCAGGGCGAGGGCTTTGAGGGCGTGCAGCCGCGTTTCGTGTTCCGGCTGGATATCACGCCGGACAGCGACGCGCTGCTGGCAGCCTGCCACCAGAAAACGCGCTATAATATCCGCCTGGCGGGCAAAAAGGGCGTGGAGATCGTAACGGGCGCGGGGCGCGAGGCGCTGCCGGAGTTCTACCGCATTTTGACCACCACGGCCAGCCGCGACCATTTTCTGATCCGCCCGTACGAATACTTCGAGCGCTTCTACGATAACCTGCACCCGGCGGGGCTGACCGAGCTTTTTATGGCGTATTACGAGGGCGAGGCCATAGCGGGCACGCTGGCCTTCCGTATGGGCGAAAAGGCGTGGTATATCTACGGCGCCAGCGCCAATTCGCACCGCAATCTGATGCCGAACTACGCTATACAATGGCGCATGATCGAATGGGCCAAGGAGCAGGGCTGCACGATGTACGACTTCCGCGGCGTGCCGGGCCACGTGCCGGAGGATCACCCGCTATATGGATTGGTCAAATTCAAAAAGGGCTTCGGCGGCAAATACACCGAGTTTATCGGCGAATACGACCTGCCTTTTAAGCCGGCCAAATACCGGCTGTATAATTTCCTGGAGCCGATCTATCAGAAGAACGTGCGCCGCCTCATCAACCTGAAAAAACGGCTAAAAGGCGGCAAATAAACTGACTCTCGCTAAAGGACGGTGAGCATATGGGCGCGCTGCCGGCAGGCCTCTGCCATTGGATCGAGGTCGATCTGGACAAGCTGGCCGCGAATTTTGCCGCGTTGCACGAATACGTGCAGACGGATATCATCGCGGTGGTGAAAAACGACGCCTACGGCTTTGGCGCGGTGGAATGTGCCAAGACGTTTGCCGCCGCCGGGGCGAAAATGCTGGCGGTGACGACGCTCTCCGAGGCGCTGGAGCTGCGCGAAGCCGGGGTGACGACGCCGGTGCTGGTGTTTCTGCCGCCGCAGGCCGACGAAGCGCCGTATTTTGCCGCCCACGGGCTCATGGCCACGCTGGATTCGGCCGAGACGCTGCGGCATTTGAGCGGGCTGCCGGCAGTCTCCTGTCATCTGAAGCTGAATACCGGCATGAATCGCTTCGGCGTGAACACGGCGGAGCTGCCGCCGCTGCTGGCCGCGCTCAAAGACTGCCCGAACGTCCGCCTGGCCGGCGCGTATTCTCATCTGGCGACGGCGCTGGAGGCAGACGCGGCGTTCGCCCAAAAGCAGCTGGCGGAATTTGCCGCCCAGCGCGAACTGATATTGCAGGTGGGCTATAAAGATATATGTTTTCATATCGCCAATTCGGCCGGAGCGCTGAAGTTTCCGGCGGCGCGCTATGACGCGGTGCGGCTGGGCTCGGCGCTTTACGCGCAGCTCAACCTGGCGCGGCGGCTGGGGTTAGATCTGGCCGAGCCTTTTGCCGCCAAGGCCCGGGTGGCGGCGGTGCGGGAGCTTGCCCCCGGCGATACGGTGGGCTATGGCCGCGAATTCTGCGCCAAACGCCCGTTGCGGGCGGCGGTGGTGCCTTTTGGCTACGGCGACGGCTTCGGCGTGCAGGCCGGGGCGAGGCCGCTCACGGTGAAGGACAGCGTGCAGACCTTTTCCCGCAACGTGGGCAAGCTGGCGTTGGGCCGCTATCACCGCTTCGTCTATTATAACGGCCGGCCGCTGGAGGTGCTGGGGCGCGTCGCTATGCAGACGCTGCTCTGCGACTGCACCGGGCTGGATATCAAGCCGGGCGACGTGGTGGAAGCGCCGCTTCGGCGCACGGCGGCTTCGGCGCGTCTGCCTCGCGTTTATCTTAAAGGCGGCGAGATCTGCGCGGTACGCTCTACGCTTACGGCGGAATTTCGGCGGGATTAGAGGAAAAACCTCGCTGTGGCGGCAAAAAAGCGGGCGTTTTCTGCTGAAATCGGCAAAAAAGGCTTGCAACTTTGCTACTATGGTGTTAAAATATATGTGATTTTACGTCAGCATGCTCCTGGCGGTGGGACAGGCCGCGGCGAGCAAAAATATTTAGGAGGCTTAAACCATGAACAAAACCGAATTGATCAATGCCATTGCGGCAGAAGCAGAAATCAGCAAGAAGGACGCAGGCAAAGCTCTGGACGCTTTCGTTGAAGTTGTTACCAAGAGCCTGAAGAAGAACGATAAGGTTCAGCTTATCGGCTTCGGCACCTTCGAGGTGCGCGAGCGCGCCGCCCGCGAGGGCCACAATCCGCAGACTGGCAAGAAGATCAAGATCGCCGCTGCAAAGGTTCCTGCTTTTAAGGCCGGCAAGGCTTTGAAGGATTCCGTGGCAAAATAAGCGAAGGAAAACCGAATTTTGGGGGAGGAGAGGCCAGGCGCTTCTCCTCTTCTTTTATATTCGACGGGGGAATATCATGCGATTGGATAAGTTTTTGAAGGTATCACGGCTGATCAAGCGCCGCACCGTGGCCAAAGACGTCAGCTCCGCCGGGAAGATACTTTTGAACGGCCGCCCGGCCAAAGCGGCCTCGGACGTGAAACCGGGCGATAAGCTGACGCTGCTGTTCGGCCGCCGCGAGGTGGAGCTGGAGGTGCTGGAGGTGGCCGAAAGCAAGCGGGCCGACCAGGCGCGGGAGATGTATCGGATATTGCGCGAGGAGATCGCGGCCGAAGAGGATCAGAGCTTCTGAGGCGGCATACGCCGGGCGCGCCCTGCATATAATGCAGCAAGCGCGAGCTGGAAGGGGCGTATGACGATATGAAGCCGGACACGATCGAGACTGCGGGCGCAAGCAGCATATTGATCACCGACCGCAAACTGTTGGAGCTGCACGGCGTGCTGCGGGTGGAGGATTTTGATAACGGCCAGGTGAATCTGGAGACGACGCAGGGGCGTCTGGTGGTGCGGGGCAGAGACCTGCACGTGGCGCAGCTGCTGCTGGAGAAGGAGGAGCTCTCGCTGGAAGGCGAGATCGACAGCCTGAGCTTTGAGGAAGCGCCCGGCAAAAAGCGCGGCCGCCTGCTGGCCCGGCTGACCAAATAGCCGCCCGCTATGGCAAGGGCGGAATTTCAGGCCGTGCAGCTGCTGCTGGCCTTTGCGCTGGGGGTTGGCCTCGGCGCGTTCTACGATCTGTATCGGGTGTGGTTCCGCGGGGCGCGCAGCCGGCCCATGAGAGGGCTGGGCGATCTGCTCTGGTGGGGCGCGGCGCTCTTTCTGGCGGCCGGGGCGCTCTATCGTATCGACGCGCTTGCTCTGCGCCTGCCGCCGCTGCTGCTGGCTCTTTTGGGGGTGGCGGTGCAGCAGGCGTGTATCAGCCCGTGGGCGTTTCCCCTGTTGCAGCGCTGCTGCCGCTTTATCGGGCGGTTCTGGCGCGGCCTGCGGCGGCTTTGGCAGCGGGCGGTCGCCGTATTGCTGCTACCGCTGGTCTGGCCGGTGGAGCTGGCGTTTCGGCTGCTATTGCTGCTGGCGCGTCTGCTGGGCGCTCTGTTTGGTCGAATCGAGGGCCTGCTGCGGCGGCTTTTGGCGCGGCCGCTTGGCTGCTGCCGCCGGCTTGCCGGCTTATTTTGGCCTAAAATAAAGCGAATTTTCGCGCCAAAACCGGAGGCGGCGGCGGAAAGTGCGCCGGAGGCCCCGGGCGAGCCGCCCGAAGCATAAAAAATTGCGGCAAAACTGTTGATTTTGGGCGGCCGCATGATATATAATAAAAGTTAATCAAGCGTGCTAGTGTACTTTTGCAGCCAAGAGGTAAAAAATGAGCAAGGAAAAACCGCGCCGCAGGCTGAAGATCCTGACGGTGGTGTTCCTCGGCATCTTTCTCTTTGCCGGGTTCGCCTATGCCAACCAACTGGTGCAGCTAAAGCAGCTGCAGGAGAAGAAGGCGTATTACGCCGCCATTTACGAGGACCTGCAAACGAAAAACGCCGAGCTTCTGGCTACGCAGGATCTGCTCGACGACGAGAGCTATATGGAGCGTTTGGCCAGAGAGCGCTTTAAGCTGATCAAACCGAACGAATATCTGGTTTTGCCGTCGGAGACCAACGAGGATATCGAGACGTATGCCGGCGTAGACGATTCCAACGTACATTGACGGCGCTTGAGGAGGATTTTGAACGTATGGCTATTGCTGAGGGCGATATCTGCACCGGCGTGGTTACGGGTGTCACCAAATTCGGCGCGTTCGTGAAGCTGGACGAGCAGACTACCGGGCTGGTACATATCTCTGAGGTGGCGGATACCTTCGTAAAAGAAGTCACCGATTATATCAACGTGGGCGACGAAGTGAAGGTGAAGGTGCTGTCGCTTGGCGCCGACGGCAAGATCGGTCTTTCCATCAAAAAAGCCGTGCCGCCGCCGCCCCAACATACCGCCGCCCAGAACGAAAGATTCGAGAACAAGCTGGCGGAATTTATGAAGAACAGCAACGAGAAGCTGAGCCAACTGAAGAAGCATCAGGAGGGCCGCCGGCGTTAGCCGAAACTTACCGAGAGCGGGGAAAGACACCACAGGGTGTCTTTCCTTTTTGAATAAGGGAGGAGTTTTTATGCGGGCAGCGATAGATATCGGCAGCAACACCGTGCGCCTGTTGATCGGCGAGGTGAGCGGCGGCCGGGTGCAAGTGGCGCACCAGGAGCTTTATACCACCAGGCTAGGCGCGGCCAGGGTGGGGGAGGATCTCCCCGCCGCCGGCCGGGCCAAAACGATCGACGCGCTGCGGGCATTTGGCGCGGTCATGCGGCAATACGGCGTGACGGAGCCGCCCATAGTGGCCGCCACCAGCGCGGTGCGCGAGGCGGCCAACGGCGCGGCCTTCCGCGACGAGGTCAGGCAAAAGCTCGGCTGGGAGCTCCAAATTTTAAGCGGCGAGGCGGAAGCCGCCTGTTCTTATGCCGGGGCGGCCTCGGTGGGGCAGGGCGAAGCCGCTATCATCGACGTGGGCGGCGGCAGTACGGAGCTTATCTGCCGCCAGGCGGACGGCTCGATCCTCGGCAAAAGCGTTAAGGTGGGCGCGGTGCGCCTCTATCTCGGCGAGGTGAGCGAAGCGGAGCTGCCGGAAAAATTAGGCGAGCTGCTGGCCGTTTTGCCGCAAGACGGCAAGCCCCGGCAGTTTATCAGCGTGGGCGGCACCATAACGCTGCTGGCGGCGCTGTTGGCCGGCATCGCAGTCTACGACCGGGAGGCCGTCTCCGGCCGCAGAGTCAGCGCGGCGGAATTGCGGGCGCTGCGGGAGGAGCTGCTGCCCCTTACGCCGGCGGAGCGGCTGCAAAAATACCCACTTCTGGCCGGGCGGGAGGATATCATCTGCGCCGGCATGGCGATATACCTGCAGCTGGCGCAGCTGCTGCCGACGACGGAGTTCGTGGCCAGCGACGCGGGCCTTTTGGACGGACTTTTGCTGCGGGAAAAATAAAATCGGCGCATGCAATCGCGCCGAATTTGTGTTAAAATAAAGGGAGATAAGAGCATGGCAAGTCCCAACGCCAAAATTTACAGCGCGGCCGCGGCCAAACAGCTGGCTCTGCACGTCTCGGCCGTTAGCCTGGCGGTGAATATCGCGCTTTCGCTCGGCAAGCTGGCCGCCGGTATCGCGGCTGCCTCCGGGGCGATGATCTCCGACGCGGTACATTCGGCCTCGGACGTGTTCAGCACGCTTTTGGTCATGTTCGGCGTCAGCGTGGCCGCCAAAAAGGCGGACGAAGATCACCCCTACGGCCACGAGCGGCTGGAGTGCGTCTCGGCGCTGCTGTTGGCGCTGCTGCTGTTTGCCACCGGACTTGGCGTCGGCGTGACCGGCTGCCGCAATATCAGGCTGGCGCTGGCGGGCGAGCTGGCCGCGCCGGGCGCTTTGGCGCTGGCGGCGGCGGCCGTTTCTATCGTCGTGAAGGAATTGATGTTCCATTATACGAAGCGGGCGGCGGCGCGCACCAATTCCGGCGCTCTGCTGGCCGACGCCTGGCACCACCGCTCCGACGCGCTTTCTTCTATCGGCAGCTTTGTCGGCGTGCTGGGGGCGCGGCTGGGCTGGCCGGTGATGGATCCTATCGCCGCGCTGATCATCTGCTTCTTTATCCTGAAGGTGGCGTACGATATCGCTATCGACGCGCTGGATAAAATGCTGGATCACGCCTGCGCGCCGGAGACTGTGGAGCGTATCCGCGAGATCGCGTATGCCACCGCGGGCGTGCAGACGCTGGACGACCTGAAAACGCGGCGCTTTGGCAGCAAATGCTACGTGGATATCGAGGTCGGCGTCGACCCGACGCTTTCCGTGGTGGCGGCGCACGATATCGCCGAGGCGCTGCATCACCGCATCGAGCAGGGCCTGCCGGAGGTGAAGCATTGCATGGTGCATATCAACCCGAACCTGCCGGAGACCGCAGAAAAGACGGAGGCGCAGACGCCGCCGCTTACTTAGAGGTGTTAAAATGAAAACTCTGATCACACGAAATCTGAAACTGACGCCGCAGGAGCAGGCGTATCTGACCAGCCTGGGGCTGGAGATCACCTTCCACCCGGACGAAGCCGCGCCTGTGGCCGAGCCGGAGCAGTACGAGGCGGTGATCGCCTACGACCTGTTCCGCGCCAACCCGGTCGAGGGCTTCACCAGCCTGAAATATTTGCAGCTGACCTCCGCCGGCATGGATCACCTGCCGCTGGCGGAGCTGAACCGGCGCGGCGTGACTGTGCGGAACGCCCGCGGCGTTTACAGCGTGCCGATGGCGGAGTTCGCCATTGGCGGCGTGCTGCAGATATATAAAAAAGCCCGCCAGTTCGCGGCGGGGCAGGCGGCGCACAAATGGCAGCGCCTGCGCGGCATCATGGAGATAGCCGGCAAGACCGTCTGCGTGGTCGGCGTGGGCAGCATCGGCAACGAAATGGCCAAACGCTTCGCCGCCTTCGGCGCTGAGGTCATCGGCGTGGACGTGGCGCGCGTTCAATCGCCGTATTTTGCCGAGATCTGGCTGGCGGACAGGCTGGACGAGGCGCTGGGGCGGGCGGATATCGTGGTGCTGACGCTGCCGCTGATGCCGAGCACCCGCCATATGTTCAACGCGGCGCGGCTGGCGGCTATCAAGCCTGGCGCGGTGTTCGTCAACGTATCGCGCGGCGCGGTGGTGGACGAGGCGGCGCTGATCGAGGCGCTGCAGAGCGGGCGGCTGCTGGGCGCGGTGCTGGACGTTTTTGAGCGCGAGCCGCTGCCGGAGGACGACCCGCTGTGGGATCTGCCTAACGTCATCGTGACGCCGCACAACTCCTTCCTCTCGGAGAGCAACAGCAGCGCCATGTTCCGCGTGGTCTCGGAGAATCTGCGGGCCTATCTGGCGGCCCGCCGCTAAAATAGGCGAAAAAGCCGCGAGGCCGCCCTTTTGGGTAGCTTCGCGGCTTTTGCTATGCGGTCATCACAGATAATTTGTGCAGCGACGTGTGAACGTCGTCTATTTTTGACCAAAATAGTAACTAGAGCAAATAAAAATTAACCATTTTTCGTAACTAGATATAAAAAATTTTGAAATTAGTATTGACAACGGAACTACTACGTGGTATTATTACGGCGAAAGGAGTTGATGACATGGCGAAGCTGCTAACGGAATGTCCTGCCTGCGGCAAAAAGCTGCATATCGAGGTTTTGCGTTGCGCGGGCTGCGGTATGGAGATGCGAAACGATTTTGAGTTGAGCCCGTTCGACCTGTTGACGCCGAAACAAGAGGAAATTCTTATGGTATTCCTAAAGCATCGGGGCAATATGAAAGCATTGCAAAACGAAATGAGCATTTCCTATCCCACCGCCCAAAAGAAGCTGGACGATTTGCTTGTTGCATTGGGGCTGCTCGAAAAGGAACAAAATATTCAAGAAAAAGCCGAAAATGAGGAGGATCCCGGTATGTTCAATTGGCATATTCAAAAGGATAGTGTAAAAGCGTCCGATATCATCAAAAAAAAGCTCAAAGAAAATAACGGCAAGGTGGTCGTTCATACGATCAACGATTTGCCGTGTGATATCCGTGCGGCGGCGGACGGCAAGTCTTTTATCAGCGATAAACTTCCGATCAGCCCGCCTTGGCGCTACGAAGTGTTCGACGTTATTGTTGACCTGCTGCTGGCACAGGGCGGGCGAGCCAAAAAAGGCAACGGGCGAAACTATCGACTCGGCGACCCGAAATGCGACGAAACAACGGTCGTCGGAGCTATTGGCTATAATTATTCTCATCTGGAAACCGGTGATTCTGTTTATGACCCGGTGTTCGTGCTGGCGGCGGTGCTGGAATGGGCCGGTATCGCCAGCAATCGACGCGGCGAGCTGGTCTTGACTCGAGAATATTTGGAAAAATTATAATTCGGTTTGCGGTGGTGGACTCAAATGTTAGACTTTATTATCGGTTTTATTTACGGCCTGATCCGCAGCATATTCAAAAACGATTATTAAGCGCCGGCGTTCGGCGTTTGCCGCAACAAAAAAAGCCGCGAGGCCCTTTTGGGGAGCTTCGCGGCTTTTGCTATGCGGTTTTATAAGTATTGGCGCAGCGCGGCTATATCCTCCGCCCGGGTGGACCAGCAGGTGGCCAGGCGTATCGCCGTGTGAGCGTCGTCGACCTTCTCCCAGAAGGAAACGTCGACGTGGCGCTGCAGCTCGGCCAGCTTGTCGTTGGGCATGACGATGAACTGCTGATTGGTGGGCGATTCCAGCAGAAAGCGGCAGCCGGCCTCGCGCAGCGTTTGTCGCAGCAGCTCCGCCATTGCGATAGCGTGCCGCCCGATCTCCTGGTATAAGCCGTCGGAAAACAGCGCGTCGAACTGCACGCCCAGCAGCCGCCCCTTGGCAAGCATAGCGCCGCGCTGCTTGGTCAGCGTAACGAAGCCCGGCGGCGTCAGCTCCGGCCGCATCACCACGGCCTCGCCGCAAAGCGTGCCTGCCTTGGTGCCGCCGATATAGAAAACGTCGCAGAGCGCCGCGATATCCGGCAGCCCCAAGTCGGCGCTGCGGCTGGCCAGGCCGTAGATCAGGCGCGCGCCGTCCAGAAACAGCGGTATTTTGTAACGGCGGCAGACCTCGGAGAGCGCGGCCAGCTCCGCCTTGCTGTAAAGCGTGCCGTATTCGGTGGGGTGCGAGATATAGACCAGCCCCGGAAAGACCATATGTTCATGGTTGGCGTCGGCGTAGAAATCCGCCAGATAGCGGGCGAGCGCCGCCGCTTCTATTTTGCCCTCGTGCTGGGGCAGGGGCAGTACCTTGTGGCCGGTATATTCCACCGCCCCGGCCTCGTGTACGTTTATGTGGCCGCTGTCGGCCGCTACCACGCCCTGATAGGGCGCTAACAGCGTGCCGATGATCACGGCGTTGGCCTGCGTGCCACCCATAAGGAAGAAAACGTCCAGAGCGTCGTTGCTGCAGGCGGCGCGGATCTTGGCCGCGGCCGCGGCGGAGTATTTGTCCGCGCCATAGCCGGGCAGAGGCTCCAAATTGGTCTCCAGCAGCCGCTGCAATATCTGCGGGTGCGCGCCGGTGACGTAATCGCTGGCGAAAGAGATTTTTGCCGTCATAATATTACCGCCTTAGTTGAACATATAAATTTGAGCTAAAACAAACCGAGGGCTTGCCGCGCCGCCAGACGGGGCCAAGATAGTTAGTTGGCGTTTTTACGGTTTTTGTTATATAAAAAATTAAGAACTGTCCTCGCGGACAGTTCTTAATTTTTTGGTGCAGTTAAGCAATCCAAATCTGAACCGGTTTTCTGTGTTGCCAAAGCTGCTTGTACTTCAGCAAAAGTAATGGTCGTAGTGCCATCCTTGTAGTTAAAGGTGATCACCATTTTGTCATCATAGAGGAAGATCGCATTGACAAACGTATCGATCAACATCTTGCGGTGAGATTTCTTTTGCGTGTCTAGCTTGCGGAAACGGTGTAACCAGAATGTCATAAACTCGGCACTGATCTTTGGTTTTGCCAATTTCTCGCCGGCGATGCGACCCTCTAATTCATCCTTTGCGCTCTCCAGTTCCTCCAGCCGTTTCTTAGTTGACTTGGTAAGGATACCCTGTTGAATAGCATTGAGTAAATTATTGATCGAAGTATCTGTTTCTCGTAGTTGTTGTTCATACATGGGCAAGTTTATATTTTCTCTGTCTTGTAAGTCCATCAGCATGGAGACGATCGCTTCAATAGTAGCATCGTCATTGAGCATTTTCATGGTGGCGTTGACGACCAGATCTTCGATCCACTCTTTTTTGACGGGTTTCTTATGGCATATCTTTCGCTTCTTTTTAACGGATACGCACTTGTAATAGTGGTGGACGACGCCTGTATGGCTGGTGCCGCTTTCCCCGCAAAGATAAGCCCCGCAGTAACCGCAGAACAGCTTCGTCGTTAGTAAGTAATCGTCCTCGGCCTTATGACGTGCCGGGGCTTTTTTCGTTTCGGCAATTCTATCCTGCACTCGATCAAAAAGTTCTTTTGGAACAATGGCAGGTATGCCTCCCGGCACAACGATGTTTCGGTATTTGTATTCGCCCATATAGCGACGATTGTGCAGCAAATATTGTATGCTGTTATAGGTCCACTTTAAGTCTGAATGATTTTTTACATGTTGTTCGTTGAGCCAATCACGGACTTCCTTCATGGTAGCGCCTTCAGCGTAACGCTGAAAGGCTTCAAGTATAAAGGGCGCAGCAAGTGGATCGATCTGAAAATGTTGTTCGTTGTCGATTCTATACCCATACGTTATAGTGCCGCCGTTGAATTTGCATTTCAATGCGTTCTCCGTCATGCCGCGGATAACTTTTTCTGAAAGATCGGCAGAGTAGTATTCAGCATAACCTTCAAGCACAGATTCTAATATGATGCCTTCAGCGCCTTCAGAGATGATCTCTGTGGCCGATACTACTTTGACGCCGTTTTTCTTCAGCACAGTTTTATACCGGGCGCTGTCATAACGATTCCGGGCAAATCTGTCCAGCTTCCAGACGATGACCATATCGAACAGACGCTTGTTGCTATCTTTGATCATGTTTTGAAATTCGGGCCGGTTGTCCGTTTTGGCAGAGAAAGCTCGGTCAATGTAGTGGCGCAGGATAGTTATCCCGTTTTTCTCGGCAAAAGCCGTACATTCACGTATCTGGCCCTCGATACTTTCCTCGCGTTGGTTGTCCGAGGAATAACGGGCATAGATCACGGCTTTCATCGCGTTTCCTCCGTCATCATTTTCTTCAGAGTTTCTTTCAATCTTTCGTTCATCGCTGAGCCGGGCTCAAAACACATCTCGATGAATTTATCCATTTCGGGATAGCTTTTTTCGATCTTGGGTTTAGCTTCAAA
>CANQSW010000029.1 GCA_947626615.1 uncultured Peptococcaceae bacterium
TGGGCGTGGCCGGTATCATCGACCTTGGCACGCTGGCCGCGTTTTTGCAGTTCACGCGCCAGTTCTCCCAGCCGATCGGGCAGATATCGCAGCAGTTCAACGGCGTGCTGCTGGCGCTGGCCGGGGCGGAGCGTATATTCGCTATTTTGGACGCCGAACCGGAGAGCGAAGCCGGCAGCGTCACGCTGGTGCGGGCGGATAAGGCCGCCGACGGCTGGCGGGAGGCCCCCAAGGGCCAAACCTGGCTGTGGAAGCGGGGCGACAGCTATACCGAAGTCAAAGGCGACGTGCGGCTGGAGGACGTTGTGTTCGGCTATCAGCCGGAAAAGACCGTGCTGCACGGCGTCAGCTTCTACGCCAAGCCCGGTCAGAAAATAGCGCTGGTGGGCAGCACCGGCGCGGGCAAGACCACGATAACCAACCTGATCAACCGCTTTTACGATATCACCGAGGGGCGCATACTTTACGACGGTATACCGCTGCAGGAGATTAAAAAGCCGGATCTCCGCCGTTCTATGGCCTTTGTGCTGCAAGACAGCCATCTGTTCTCCGGCACGATACGCGAAAATATCCGCTACGGCCGGCTGGACGCAACGGACGAAGAGGTGGAGGCGGCGGCCCGGCTCGCCAACGCCGATACGTTTATCCGCCATCTGTCGAAAGGTTACGAAACGTATATCACCGGAGACGGCGGCAATCTTTCGCAGGGGCAGCGCCAGCTGCTCACGATAGCGCGGGCGGCGCTGGCCGACACCCCCGTTATGGTGCTGGACGAAGCCACCAGTTCGGTCGATACCCGCACCGAGCGGCTGATCGAAAAGGGCATGGACCGTCTGATGGAAAACCGCACTGTCTTTGTGATCGCACATCGGCTCTCCACCGTGCGGAACGCCAACGCCATTTTGGTGCTGGAGGGCGGCCAGGTGGTGGAGCGCGGCGACCACGACGAGCTTTTGGCGCAGCGCGGCCGCTATTATCAGCTCTACACAGGTATGTTCGAACTGGAATAAAAAGCCGAAAAAAACAGCGGCAGGCAGTCTCGCCTGTCGCTGTTTGCTTTTGGGCAAAATTCGGTTCACATCATGTGGCCGGTGATATAGAAAAGCAGGCAAATGGCCGCGGCGATGCAGACGCCGCCCATGACCTTGCCGACGATGTTATTTTTGTTGTGCTGATATTCAAACGGGTGGCGGAACAGATCCTTGATCGCGTCCCACGTCGTTTCTTTTTTCGGTACGCTGGGGTTGGCGGCCTGGCGCGCGCGCTTGGCCCGGTTTTTTCTGCTCATCTGGCAAAACCTCCGTTCGCGGTAATTTGCGGTAATTTTCCGAACGCTTATATATCATAACACATTCCGGCGGCAAAATCCAGCCCGTTTTGCCGCGGCGGCGCATTTTTCCAACGAGCCGCGCCGGGCGCGCAAAGATTGAAATTTGACGAAATATATGATACAATCAATCATAGTGAAGTGTTTTTGATTAAAAAGTGTATGTTTGTGCAGAATGAAAAAGGAGCAATAAAATGTATTACAGGCCGATCCGGGCCGTGTGGCGCTGTATCTGGGCCGCTTTTATCGCGGCGGCTTTTATCTTTGTTCAATCTACGCCGGCTCTGGCGGAAGACGCCGTGAACCGCGCCAACGGGCAGGTCTATACGATCGTCAACACCGTGCAGCTGGAAAACCGCAGCGGCCGGCCCATTGAAAATATCCGGCTGGAAGTGCCGCTGGCCGCCGCCGAAAGCGTCGTTTGGCAGGATTTTCTGCAGGAGGAGCTTTCGCCCCAGCCGCAGAGCGTTTTCACCAACGCCGCCGGGCTGCGCGTGGCGGTCTATGAGATAGACCGCCTGGACGCGGGCGAAGTCGTGCAAATGGTGCAAAGGGTGGCCGTGCGCAACTATTGCGTCAGCTTCGATATCGCCGCGCAGACCGACGCGCCGCTGCCGGAAGAGCTTGCGCCGTATCTGCAGCCGAGCGTCAACATAAATTCCGACGAGGCGGAGATAAAGGAGTTCGCCCGGCTTTCCGCCGCGGCCTCCTCCAACCCCTACCTGCAGGCGCGGCTGCTGTTTGCCGCCGTCAACAATCATATGACCTACGATAATAACGCCGGCGGCACACATTCCGCCCTGGCCGCCTATCGCAACCGGCGCGGCAACTGCGACGATTACGCCGATCTTTATGCCGCCTGCCTGCGTTCTCTCGGCATACCGGCCCGCGTTTGCAGCGGCTATATTTACGGCCGCGCGGCGCAGACCGACAGCAGCTATTTGAGCCCCGCCGGGCATATCGACGCGGATAAAATTCGCCACAGCTGGGTGACGTTTTACATCAGCGGCGTGGGCTGGCTGGTGGCCGACCCGACTTTTTCCTATCTGGCGGCGGGGGGCGGCGATTCTCTGGTCGACTGGGATCGTTTTGCCGCCATAACCCCCGATAACCGTCTGGTCTATACGGGCAGCCAGCTGCCGGATAACAGCAGTATCGAGTATACGTATCAGGGCGCGGCCCCGCTCGTATCTTATCATTCGGAACTGGCGCTGTATTCGCTGCTGCTGCCGTTTAGCGATCTGGTGGACCATTGGGCGGCGGACAGCGTGCTGGGGCTTTATTATAACGCGCCGCCGTTAGTGAGTGGTATGGCTCCCGGTTATTTCGGCGTTGACGAACAGCTGACCAGAGCGGAGTTCGCCACCATTTTGAACCGCGTGCTGGACAGCGCCGACCCGCAGAACATTCCCGCCGTGCCGTCGCTGGCCTTCAGCGATCTGACGCCCGCTCACTGGGCTTATGACGAGATGAGAAAGGCCGTGGCCCGCGGCATACTGGACGGCTACCCGGACGGCACTATTCGCCCGAACGCCAAGCTGACCCGCGCCGAAGCGGCCGCCATGCTGAACCGTATCGTCGGCGGCACGCCGACAGCCGCCGCAGCTTTTAGCGACGTGGGGGCTGGCAGCTACGGCTGGGCGGCGGAGGCTATCGCCAATCTGGCCGAAAAGCAGATCATGACCGGCGTTTCGGCGGAGCGCTTCGCTCCGGCCCGGCTGATGACGCGCGGCGAGGGCGCGGCCATAATCTACCGCTGGATACTTAGCGACGATTATCGCGGCAAATATCTCGATTATTAAACAAGGCAGGAGAAACTCAAATGAATGATTTTACCTTCCAAAGCCCCACCAAATTCGTTTTCGGCCGGGGCGCGCATAGAGAGGCCGGCAGACTGGCCGCGGAGCTTGGCGCTAAAAAGGTGCTGGTGCTTTACGGCGGCGGCTCTGCCGTCCAAAACGGCACTTTGCCGGCGGTTTTACAGTCGCTGGACGCGGCCGGGCTGGATTATTTATCGGCCGGCGGCGTGCAGCCGAACCCCGGCAGCTCCTTCGTATACAGCGCCATAGAGGGCGCGCGCGAAGAGGGCGTGGATATGCTGCTGGCGGTGGGCGGCGGCTCGGTCATAGATACGGCCAAGGCGGTGGCGCTCGGCGTGCCATATCCGGGCGATTTTCTGGATTTTTACCGCGGCAGGCCGGTGGAGGAAGCCCTGCCCGTGGGCGTGGTGCTGACGATACCCGCAGCCGGCAGCGAGGGCTCGCCCAACAGCGTGATAACCGACGAGGAGCGCCGCATCAAAAAGGGCGCGAAGGGCGAAGCGCTGCGGCCGAAATTCGCCGTGCTTGACCCCGAGCTTACCTTCACGCTCAGCAAATATCAGAGCGCCTGCGGCATATCAGATATGATGGCGCATATTTTCGAGCGTTATTTCACCAAAACGCCGGAAAACGCCGTGACCGACCGTCTCTGCGAGGGCCTGCTGCTGGCGATAAAGGACGTGGCCATGCGCGTTATCATCGACAGCGAGGATTACGAGGCGCAGGCCGCGCTGATGTGGGCCGGTATGTTGGCGCACAACGATCTCTGCGGCGTGGGCAGAGAGCAGGACTGGGGCAGCCACGCGCTGGCGCACCAGATCTCCGCGCTGTATGATTCGGCGCACGGCGCGGCGCTGGCCGTTATTTTCCCGGCCTGGCTGAAATACGTTTACACTGAGGATATCGACCGGTTCGTCCGCTTTGCCCAAAACGTCTGGGGCATTTCGCCCGGCGGCGATAAGGAGCAGACGGCGCTGGCCGGTATCGCCAAATACGAGGAATTTTTGCGCGGCATCGGTATGCCCACCAGGCTTTCGCAGCTGGACGTGCCGGAGGAGGGCATACCGCAGCTGACAGAGCTGGCGTTTGCGCTCGGCAATACCACTATCGGTAATTTCAAGCGTTTGACTCCGGCCGACGTTGAGGCCGTATACCGGCTGGCGCTCTGATGCTGGCCGGGGTGATCATCAACAAAAAAACAGCGGCGCTGAACCGGCTGTTTTATTACAGCGTGCCCGAGGGCTGGCAGATTTTGCCCGGCCAGATCGTGCGCGTGGAATTTGGGCGGCAGGGGCTGGAGGCCGTCGTGGTGGAGCTGGCAGAAGACGGCTCTTATCCGGCGGACAAGCTGAAGCCGCTGCTTGGTGTTGTGCAGGAAAAGCCGCTTTTCGGCGCCGATCTGCTGGAGCTTTCCCGGTTCGCGGCGGACTATTATCTTTGCAGCCGGGCCAGCGTGTTGCAGGCCATGCTGCCAAGCGGCATGATGCTGACGGGGCGTATGCCGCGCTCGCAGATAGAACGCCGGGTGCGGCTGGCGGACGCTGCCGCCGCGCCGCGCGGAGCCAAACAGAAGCAGATCGTGGCGCTGCTGCGCGAAAAGGGCGAAATGCTTCTGCCGGAGCTGCTGCGGCAGGCGGAGGCCGCCCCGGCCTCGCTGCGCACGTTGGAGCGGCAGGACGTTATCTCGATCATCGAAGAAGAAATCTGGGAGGGGGAGGCCGCCGCGCCCGCCCCGGAGCCGCGCGAGCTCTCGCCCCGCCAGCTGCGCGTGCTGGAGGATATCCGCCGAAATATCCGCACGGCGAACAAGCCGGTGCTGCTGCACGGCGTCACCGGCAGCGGCAAAACGGAAATATACCTGCGCCTGGCCGAGGATTGCCGCAGCCAGGGGCGGCAGGTCATCATACTGGTGCCGGAGATAGCTCTGACGCCGCAGACCGTGCGCATTTTCAGCCGCCGGCTGGGCGGCGGCGTGGCGGTGCTGCATTCCGGCCTTTCGGCGGCGGAACGCCGGGCGGCGTGGCTGGGCATCGCGGCCGGGCGTTACGACCTTATCATCGGCGCGCGCTCGGCAATTTTTGCCCCCGCACCCAATTTGGGGCTCATCGTTATCGATGAGGAGCATGAGACGACGTATAAGCAGGACAACGCGCCGCGCTTCCACACCCGCACTCTGGCCGAAGAACGCTGCCGCCTGACCGGCGCTGCTCTGGTGCTGGGCAGCGCGACGCCCGACGTTTGCAGCTATTATAAGGCTCAAAAAGGCGAATACCTGCTCTGCGAAATGCCGGAGCGGATCCTTGGCCGGGCGGCGGCCAAAGTTCGTCTGGTCGATATGAGCCGGGAGTTCCGCGAGGGCAACAACAGCGTTTTCAGCCGCCTTTTGCAAAAAAAACTGACGGAAAACTGGCAGGCCGGGCGGCAGAGCCTGCTGTTTTTGAACCGCCGCGGTTATGAATCGTTCGTCTCCTGCCGCAGCTGCGGCTACGTGGTGCAATGCCCGCATTGTTCGGTGGCGATGGCGTATCACACCGGGGAAGAGGTGTTGAAATGCCACTATTGCGGCCAAACGCTGTCTCTCCCAAAAGTCTGCCCCTCCTGCGGTTCGGCGGCGATACGCTATTTCGGCGCGGGGACGCAGAAGATCGTGGAGGCGGCGGCCCGGCTGCTGCCGCAGGCGCGCATTGCCCGGCTGGACAGAGACGCGGCGGCGGAGCGGGGCAGCTTCGAGCGGGTATACCGCGCCATGCTGGCCGGGGAGATCGATATCTTAGTCGGCACGCAGATGATAGCCAAGGGGCTGGACTTTCCGAACCTGACACTGGTGGGCGTGGTGGCCGCCGATCTTGCGCTGAACATGCCGGATCTTAGGAGCGGCGAGCGCGCCTTCCAGCTGACCGCGCAGGTGGCCGGCCGCGCCGGGCGGCATCAGGCGGGCGAAGTCGTCGTACAGACGTATCAGCCGCAGTCGGAGATATTGCGGGCGGCGGCCATAGAGGATTATCAGGCGTTTTACCGCCGGGAGATATTGCAGCGGCAGCTGGCGGCCTATCCGCCGTTCGCCGCGCTTATCCGCATAGTTATCAGCGCTGGCAGCCAGGCCGCCGCGCTGGAGATCGGCCAAAAGCTGGCGCTGCGGCTGCAGCAGGCGGTGGAAAAGCTGCGGGCGGCGGAGGATATCAGCTTCTTCGGGCCGAGGCCCTGCCCCCGCGCCAAGATAAAAGACCGCTTCCGGCTGCAGATCATGCTGAAAGGCAAAGAGCTGGCGCTGCTGCGCGAGGCAGCGCGTCTGGCCACGGCGGAGCTGCGTCTGCCGCACGATTCTAATCTGGCCGTCGACGTTGAACCGCTGAATATGATCTGAAAAACCTGTTGATAAAATTTTCCGCGCAAAAATTAGATAAATATAAGCAAAACGGCTGGTTTTATCAGTTTTTTTGTGTTAATATATATTATTATTTTTCTCAAACGTATTCTGCCGCCGTTCGGCGGCATATCAAGGGGAGTGACCAAACATGACGGAACAAAAAAGCAAGATCATGAAGGAGGGCTATATGCGCTCGCCGCAGCGTTCTCTGTTATACGCGCTGGGCTTAACGCCGGAGGAGATCGACCGTCCGCTGGTCGGCATAGTAAATTCGTTCAACGAGGTCGTGCCCGGCCATATGCACCTGCGCAGCGTTTGCGACGCTGTTAAGGCCGGCGTAAGATTAGCCGGCGGCACGCCGCTGGAGTTCCCGGCTATCGCTGTCTGCGACGGTATCGCCATGGGCCACGTCGGCATGAAATATTCTCTGGCCAGCCGCGAGCTGATCGCTGATTCCGCCGAGACTATGGCGCTGGCGCATGCCTTCGACGCGCTGGTGTTTATCCCCAACTGCGATAAGATCGTTCCTGGTATGCTGATGGCGGCGGCCCGTATCGACCTGCCCTGCATTTTCGTCAGCGGCGGCCCCATGCTGGCCGGCAAGCTGAACGGCAAGGTGCTCGATCTTAACTCCAACTTTGAAGCCAGCGGCGCTTTTGCCGCCGGCAAGATAGACGCGGCCGAGCTTACGGCTATCGAACAGAATGCCTGCCCCACCTGCGGCAGCTGCTCCGGTATGTTCACCGCCAATTCCATGAACTGCCTGACGGAGGTTCTGGGTATGGGTCTGGCCGGCAACGGCACTATCGCCGCGGTGGATTCCGGCCGCCTGCGTTTGGCCAAACAGGCCGGTATGCAGGTTATGCGGCTGTGGGAGGCCGATATCCGCCCGCATGACATTATGACGCCGGCGGCGTTTAGAAACGCCCTCACGGCCGATATGGCGATGGGCTGCTCCACCAACACCGTGCTGCACCTGCCCGCCATCGCGCACGAGGCGGGCGTCGAGCTCGATCTGGACATGGTAAACGAGCTTTCCGAGGTAACGCCGCATCTCTGCAAGCTGGCCCCGGCGGGCGAGCATCATATCGAAGACCTGCAGGCGGCGGGCGGCATGACGGCGCTTATGGGCGAGCTGGCCGAACTGGGCCTGCTGGATACCTCCGTTATGACCGTCACCGGCAAAACGCTGGCGGAGAATATCAAGGGCGCTAAAGTGCTGGACGCGAACGTTATCCGCAGCAGAGAGAACGCTTACAGCCTGGTGGGCGGCCTGAAGATACTGCGCGGCAATCTCGCCCCGGACGGCGCGGTCGTAAAGCGGGCGGCCGTCGCGCCCGAAATGATGGTGCATACCGGCCCGGCCCGCGTGTTCGACGGCGAGGAGGAAGCCGTGGAGGCGATCACTGGCGGCAAGATCAAAGCGGGCGACGTGGTCGTTATCCGCTATGAGGGCCCCAAGGGCGGCCCGGGTATGCGCGAAATGCTGACGCCTACTTCGGCCATACAGGGCATGGGGCTGGGCGAGAGCGTGGCTCTGATCACCGACGGGCGTTTTTCCGGCGCCACCCGAGGCGCGGCTATCGGCCACGTTTCGCCGGAGGCCGCTGAGGGCGGCCTGATCGGTCTGGTGGAGGAGGGCGACGAGATCGCTATCGACATCAACGCCGGCAGGCTGGAGCTGAACGTGGACGAAAAAACGCTGGCGCAGCGCCGGGCGGCCTGGCAGCAGCCGGAACCGAAGATCAAAAAGGGCTATCTGGCCAAATACGCGCAGCGCGTGACTTCCGCCTCCACCGGCGCGGTCACCGTGCGTTAAGCGGCAAAAATCGACTTCTCATTGTTGGCGGAGGGCGAAATGAAACATATCTTAAACGTGCTGGTGCAGGACCGCTCCGGCGTGCTGGTGCGCGTGGCCGGGCTATTCAGCCGCCGCGGCTACAACATCAACAGCCTGACGGTGGGCAACACCGAACAACCCGGCGTTTCCTCCATGACTATCGTGGTGGAGGGCGACGACCGCATTATCGAGCAGGTGACCAAGCAGCTGCATAAGATCGTCGAGGTGCTGAAGATAAGCGACGTGACCCACGAGGAATACGTGGGGCGAGAGCTTTTGATGCTGCGCGTGGTGGCGAATAAGGAGGATAGGCTGGAGATCATGAATCTCTGCGACATCTTCCGTATCAAGATAGTGGATATCCAGCGCAAGAGCTTTATCATCGAGGCCACCGGCACGAAAAGCAAGCTGGCCGCCATCGAGGAGGCCTTCCGTCCCTTCGGGATACAGGAGATCAAGCGCACCGGCCTTATCGCCATGGTGCGCGGCGAGAGCAAACCGGCCCGGCGGGAGCAATAGGAAAGGAGTGTTGCCAATATGAACGGAGCGGAGGCTATCATCGCTTGCCTGGAGCACGAGGGCTGCGACACCGTGTTCAGCTATCCGGGCGGCGCGGTGCTGGGGCTTTTTCAGGCCCTGCGTAATTCCGCCAAGATCAAAAACGTGCTGACGCGCACCGAACAGGGCGCGACTCATGCGGCCAGCGGCTATGCCAGGGTCAGCGGCCGGCCCGGCGTGTGTATTGCCACCTCCGGCCCGGGCGCGACCAATCTGGTGACGGGCCTGGCCACCGCGTATATGGATTCCGTCCCGATCATCGCGATAACGGGGCAGGTCTCCAGTACCATGATCGGCACGGACGCTTTTCAGGAGATCGACATCACGGGCATCACGCGCCCGATCGTCAAGCATAGTTATCTGGTGACGAACGTGAACGAACTGCCGGAGATCGTCCGCGAAGCGTTTTATATCGCCGCCACGGGCCGCCCTGGCCCGGTCTTGATCGACCTGCCGAAAAACGTGGGCGAGCAGGAATGTAAGGCCAAGATCCCCGGCGAGATCAATCTGCCGGGCTATAAACCGAAGTATAAGGGCCACGGGCTCACGATAAAAAACGCCTGCAAGGTGCTTATGCAGGCCAAAAAGCCGCTCATCTACGCGGGCGGCGGCGTCGTCAGCGCCGGGGCGGAGGAGCTGCTGCAGGAGGTAGCGCTGCGGCTGGACGCGCCGGTCGCCGTAACGCTTATGGGCAAGGCGGCCTATCCGTTCCGCGACGGGCATTATATCGGTATGCTGGGCATTCACGGCGCTCCGGCGGCCAATCTGGCCGTTACGGAATGTGACGTTTTGCTGGCTGTCGGCGCGCGCTTCGACGACCGCGTGACGGCCAACGTGGATAAATTCGCTCAGGCCGCCACGATAATCCATATCGACGTCGACCCGGCCGAGATCGGCAAAAACGTGCCGAGCGACGTGCCGATAGTGGGCGACGCGGCCTCCGTCCTGCACGATATGCTGGAATATCTCGAGCAGCAGCAGCATGAGGCCTGGCTGGCCCGGATCGAGAGCTGGCGGCCGCTCACCAGCGGCGCTTACGCCGCGCCAGCGCCCGGCTCGCTCCGTTATCGCGACGTTATCCGCGAGGTCTATAAGCAGACCCACGGCAAGGCGATCATGACGACGGACGTGGGCCAGCACCAAATGGTGGCGGCGCAGTTCTATCACGCGGGCAGAAAACGCGGCTTTATCAGCTCCGGCGGTTTGGGGACGATGGGCTACGGCCTGCCGGCGGCGGTGGGCGCGCAGCTGGCCGCCCCGGACGAGCTGGTCATCTGCGCCACGGGCGACGGCAGCCTGCAAATGACGATGAACGAGCTGGCCACGGCCAGAGCCTGCCGTCTTCCGATCAAGGTGATACTCTCCAACAACAGCAATCTGGGCATGGTGCGCCAGCTGCAAAAATATTATAACGACGAAAATTACTTCGGTATAGACCTTGAGGGCAACCCGGATTTCAGCAAGATCGCCGCGGCTTACGATATGGCGTATTACCGCATCGAAAAGCCGGAGGAGATCGCGCCGGCCGTCACGGCGGCGCTGGCCGAGCAACGCCTGACCATGGTGGAATGTATCATACCGAAGGAAGCTATGGTCTATCCGATGGTGCTGAACGGCAGCGGCCTTGACGAGATGGTGACGGACGAGTAGTGACCGAGCGCGGCAAGAAAATTTGCCCGGAGTACTTGCGGAAAAGTCAAATCTGTGTTAAGATAATATTCGGCTCCAGCAATGGAGCCGCCTTGCTGGCATAGCTCAGTTGGTAGAGCAGCTGATTCGTAATCAGCAGGTCGTGTGTTCGAGTCACATTGCCAGCTCCACGGCGCGGCAGGTCTTTGGGCTTGACGCGCTTTTCTGTTGCCCGGATATTCGGTTTTCGACGGCAAAAACGTCGATTTTTGCCGCCGCAGGCAGGGATAGTCCGCCTGGCGGCGAATTTATCTAATTTGGTATATTATTGTCGCGGGGAGGCAGATAAGCTTGCGGATATTGGGCATAGACCCCGGCACGGGCATCACCGGCTGGGGCGTCGTCGACAAAAACTATAACCAGCTTACCGTGGTCGATTACGGCTGTATCCGCACGCCAGCGCATCAGCTGAACCAGAAGCGTCTCTGCGAGATCTACGACGGTATGCAGCTGCTGCTCGACGAATATCAGCCGGACGAAATGGCGATAGAGGAGCTGTTTTATAACCGCAACGTCACCACGGTCATCAGCGTGGGACAGGCGCGGGGCGTTTTGGTGCTGGCCGCCGCGCAGCGGGGCGTACCGGTCTACGAATACACGCCGCTGCAAATAAAGCAGGCGGTGACGGGCTATGGCCGCGCGGATAAAAAGCAGGTGCAGTATATGATCCAAAATATGCTTGATCTTAAAACCGTGCCGCGGCCGGACGACGCCGCCGACGCGCTGGCCGTGGCCGTCTGCCACAGCAACTGGCAGCAATCCAACCATTGGCAGAGGAACATCGAGGAAAATTTAGTCTGATATCGCGGAGGGAACATGATCGCATATCTTCAGGGCGAAGTGCTGGAAACTGCGGAAGATAGTCTGGTGCTGCTGGCGGGCGGCGTGGGCTATCGCGTTTACGTACCGCTCAGCCTCTTTGCCGCCGTGCCCGCGCCCGGCGAAAATATCTCGCTTTACACCTATTTGCAGATAAACACGCAGCCCCGGGCCGAGGCGCTGGCCCTGTTCGGCTTTCCCGCCAAGCGGGAGCTGGCGCTGTTCGAGCTGCTGCTGGGAGTCAGCTCCGTCGGGGCAAAGACGGCGCTGGCCGCCTTGAACAGTCTGGGCTACGGCGGCATAGTCAGCGCCGTGCAGTCCGGCAGCGCCGCGGCGCTCACCGCTATACCCGGCGTGGGCAAAAAATCGGCGGAGCGCATACTGCTGGAGCTGAAGGATAAGATCCTGAAGCTGGAGCCGGCCTATATCGCTACGCCGGCGGCACCGGCGGTCAACGATCTGGCCGGCAACCTCCGCCGCACGGCGGCGCTGGCCCTGACGCAGCTTGGTTATTCGCAGGCGGCGGCGCAACAATACGTAGACCTGGCGGCGCAAAATATGCCCGAAGACGCGGCGCTGGAAGAGCTGATAACGGCGGCTCTGCAAACGGCCGCGCGCGGTTAAGGAGGCGATCTTGTAGTGGAAAAGGAAATCGGCAGAAAAGTGTTTTCCAACAAACAAGCGCAGCCGGAGGGCCGCGAGGAGCTCGAGGCCC
>CANQSW010000030.1 GCA_947626615.1 uncultured Peptococcaceae bacterium
ATTGCTCCTCACCCGCTTTCTTCGCCGCGTCGTTTTTTCGCGCGGCCTCCGCCGCCGCGCTCTGCATAGCCGCGTCCAGCGCGCGTATCTGATCGCGCACTTTGGCCGCCTCCTCGAATTTTTCCAGCTCGATCAGCTCGGCGAGCTGCTTTTGCAGCGCCAGCCGCTCGTAGTTTTTGTTGGCCAGCTCGGGGTCGTCCAGAAAGATGCGCCCGCCGCCGCCCGGCTGGATCAGCTTCACCTTGCCCACGTGGCGTTTGCCGCCGTGGAAGCGCCGGATCACCGGGTCGAGCTCCTCGGCAAACGTCTGATAGCAGCGGCTGCAGCCGAGCCGGCCGCCGCTGTTATACTCGGCGAACGTCATGCCGCAGGAGGGGCAGCGCCGGCCGCTCTCTTTGGGCGCGCCGCCGGAAAACAGCTTGTTCAGATCAAGCTGGCCGAAGCCGCCGGCTGCGCCAAAACCGCCGAAGCCGCCGAGATTCATCAACTCGCCCGCGCACTCCTCGCAGAGATATTCCTCCTGCGCTTCGCCGTTTATCACCTGCTTGAAATGCACCGTGGCCTGTCTTTTACCGCATTTACCGCACAACATCACGAACACCTCCCAGATAATCGCCTAAAATTTATCGTCAAAATGCTTGCGTCGCTATTCCGCGACGTCCTCCCGCAGCAGGTTCAGCAGCAGCAGACGCACCAGCCGCCCCCTGAGCGTTTCTTCGTTTTCGCCGGCCAGCCGCAGCGCGTCGCCCGCCAAAATGCTCTGGCAAAGCGCGTATTCCCGCCGCGTCAATATCTCCTCGCCGTACAGCCGGGACAGCAGATTCGCCGCCGCCTGTTTATTTAGCGGCTTATCCTTGGCCTCGGCCAAAAGCTCCGCGAGGCCCGCGTTATCCGCCAGCCCCGTGCGCACGATGCGGACGTAGCCCGCGCCGCCCCGCCGCGTTTCGATGTAATAGCCCGCCGCGCTGTTAAAGCGCGTGTTCAGCACGTAATTTATCTGGCTGGGCACGCACATGAACATATCGGCCAAATCGGCGCGCCGGATCTCCACGCTGCCGTCGGCGGATAATTCCAGCAGGCGTTTGATGTAATTTTCGATCTGCTCTGCCAGCGTCTGCGCCATGTTTATCGACCTCCCCGGCCGGAATATCTCTGACCTTTTCTGCCGTTTTGATATTCTGACCTTTTCTGACTATTATTATAGACCGCGTTTATGTCTTTGTCAATACCCGAAATAAAAAAATTTTGCCGGCCGGCCGCCGCTTGATATTTACTATTTTATCCGTTCATGCTAAAATTTAATGACAGAAATTTTTTAAGGAGTGATCGCCATGGACAAAGCGGCGACCGCGCGTATGCCGCGCGTGCTGACCATAGCCGGATCCGACTGCTCCGGCGGCGCGGGGATACAAGCGGACCTAAAGACCATGACGGCGCACCGGGCCTACGGCATGAGCGTGGTCACGGCGCTGACCGCGCAGAACACCACCGGCGTCAGCGCCATAATGACGGCCGAACCGGCATTTGTTACGGCGCAGCTGGCGGCCGTCTTTGAGGATATCCCGCCGCAGGCCGCAAAGATCGGCATGACGGCCAACGCCGAAATAATCGCGGCCATAGCCGCCGGGCTTACCAAATATCATGCGCCAAACGTCGTGCTGGACCCCGTTATGGCGGCGGAAAGCGGCGCGCGGCTCATCGACCCGGCGGCGATAGAAGCTCTGCGCGAGCTGCTGCTGCCGCTGGCGGATATCATCACGCCGAACCTGCCGGAAGCCGAGATTTTGAGCGGGCTGACGATAAAAACGCCCGACGAGATGCGAAAAGCGGCGCAAAAGCTGGCCGAACAGACCCCCGCCGCCGTGCTGATCAAAGGCGGGCATCTGACCGGCGAGGCGAGCGACCTGCTGCTTTGGCAGGGCCGGGAATATTGGTTCACCGCGCCGCGCGTGGCCAACCCGAACAGCCACGGCACGGGCTGCACGCTATCTTCCGCCATCGCCTGCCGTCTGGCCGAAGGCAAAACGCCGGCGGAAGCCTGCCGTCTGGCTAAAGAATATCTGACGGACGCGCTGCTGGCCGGGCTTGACCTTGGGCGCGGCAAAGGGCCGCTGAACCATTGCTGCCGCTTATAGACCGTATTCAGGAGCTTTTTATGCAAAAATTCGACGTCATCATCATCGGCGCGGGGGCCGCGGGCCTGCTGGCCGCCATACAACTGAAAAAGGAGGCGCAGCAGGCCGCCTGCGCCCTGCTGGAAAAAGCGACCCGCCCCGGCCGCAAGCTGCTGGCCACCGGGGGCGGCCGCTGCAACATCGCCAACCGCAACGCCGGCCCGGCCTATTATTATACCGCCGCCGGAGAGAATACGGACTTCGTTGCGCCAGTCTTCGCCGCCTATCCCGTGGCCGACGACCTGGCCTTCTTCGCCGAGCTCGGCCTTTTGACCAAGGAGGAAGAAGACGGCAAGCTCTACCCGCTGGGCGATCAGGCCGCCGCCGTGCTGGACGTGCTGCGTCTGCAGGCCGCAGCCGTCGGCGCAGAGCTTTATACCGAAACCGAAGTGACGGCTATCCGCCCCGGCTTTATACTTTCGACCACGCGGGGCGATATCGCCGCCCGGGCGGTCATTCTGGCTATGGGCGGGGTGGCTTCGCCGCAGCTGGGCAGCGCCGGAGATTTTGCCGCGCTGCTGCGGCCGCTGGGCCACCGTGCCACCAAAATCTACCCCGCGCTGACGCAGCTGAAATGCCCAAGCCAGCTGCCGAAAGCCTTGCAGGGCGTGAAATTCACCGGGCGCGCCGCCATATATAAAGAAGAAACCGAGCTGGCCGCCGCCGCGGGCGAGATACTTTTCGCGGCCTACGGCCTCTCCGGCCCGCCGATATTGCAGCTTTCCCGGCTGGCTGCGGCGGCTTACCCCGCCGCCCCGGCCGAACCTTTGACCGTGCGGCTCGACCTGCTGCCGCAGTTTTCGCTCGACGCTGTGCGGGCGGAGCTGGCCGCGCGGCGCAATTTGCCCTTTACGCTGGCCGATATGCTCTCCGGCCTCTTGAACAAGCGGCTGGGCCAGCAGCTGCTGCGGCTTATCACCGACAAAAAGCTCGCCGCCCCCGCCGCTTCGCTCGACGACTACGAGATAGAGCGGCTCGCCCGGCAGATCAAGGCGCTGACGCTGCCCGTCTCCGGCGTCTGCGGCTGGCGGGAAGCGCAGGTTATGGCGGGCGGGCTGGCGCTGGAGCAGTTCGACCCGGCCACGCTGGCCTCGCGCCTGCTGCCGGGGCTGTTTGCCGCCGGCGAGGTGCTGGATATCTGCGGGGCCTGCGGCGGCTATAACCTGAGCTGGGCCTGGAGCAGCGGCCGTCTGGCCGCCCACGCCGCCGCCCTCTATCTGAAGGAGGGCCGCCATGCTTAAAATATCGCAGCTGGCGCTGGGGCTGGACGCGCCGGAGGACGAGCTGCCGGAACTGGCGGCCAAAAAGCTCCGCATCACGCCGGAAAAAATACAAAGCTGGCGCATCGCGCAAAAAAGCGTGGACGCGCGCAAGAAAAGCGACGTCCACTTCGTTTACGCTCTCTATCTGACGCTGCCCGCCCGGCTGGAGCGGCAGCTTCTGGCCAACCCACGGCTGGAGAAGCTGCTGCGCCCGGCGCGGCCGGAGGACGAACCGGCGCTTATCGCCGGCCGTTTTGCCGCGCCGCCCGTGGTGGTGGGGGCCGGGCCGGCCGGGCTTTTCGCCGCGCTGCTGCTGGCCGAAGCCGGGGCCTGCCCCGTTCTGCTGGAGCGGGGCGCGGACGTTGACCGCCGAGCGGAGCTCGTCCAGAAATTCTGGCGAGAGGGTCTGCTCGACCCCGCCGGCAACGTGCAGTTCGGCGAGGGCGGCGCGGGCGCTTTCTCCGACGGCAAGCTCACCACCGGCACGCACGACCCCTTTAACCGCCGCGTTCTGCGCGAGCTGGCGCAAGCCGGAGCGCCGCCGGAGATACTATACCTTGCCAAGCCGCACGTCGGCACGGACAGGCTGCGCCCCGTCGTAAAGAACCTGCGGCAGAAGATCGTCGCCTTGGGCGGCACGGTGCTGTTTGAACACCAGATGACCGATATCGTCGTGCGGGAGGGCCGCGTCGCCGGGCTGACGGCGCTCTCCCCGGCCGGAGAGAAATACTTCCCCACCGAAAATATCATTCTGGCCCCCGGCCACAGCGCCCGCGATACCTTCGCCCTGCTGGAGCGGCTGGGCGTGCCGCTGCAGCCCAAGCCGTTTGCTATCGGCGTCAGAGCCGAACACCGGCAGCGCGATCTGGACGCGGCGCAATACGGCGCTTTTGCCGGCCACCCCAAGCTGCCGCCCGCCGATTACAAGCTGACGGCGCAGCTGCCGGACGGCCGGGCCGTATATTCGTTCTGTATGTGTCCGGGCGGGCAGGTGGTGGCCGCCGCCTCGGAAGCGGGCGGCGTCGTCACCAACGGCATGAGTTATCACGCCCGGCGGGGCGAAAACGCCAACGCCGCTCTGCTGGTCAGCGTCTCCCCGGCGGATTTCGGCTCCGCCGCGCCGCTGGCCGGTATCGCCTTGCAGCGGCGGCTCGAACAAAGAGCCTTCGCCCTGGCCGGCGGCGGTTACTGCGCCCCCTGCCAGACCGTAGGCGATTTTCTGGCGGGCCGCGCCAGCCGCGGCTTCGGCCATATAGAACCGAGCTACCGCCCGGGCGTTCGGCCCGCCGACCTGCACGAGTTGCTGCCCGACTATATCGCGGCAGGGCTGGCGGCCGGTATCAGGGATTTTGGCCGCAAGCTCGCCGTCTATCAGGACCTGGCCGCGCCGCTCACCGCGCCGGAGACCAGAAGCTCCTCGCCCGTGCGAATAGTGCGCGACGCTACGCGGCAGAGCGCCGGGCTGCCGGGACTTTATCCCTGCGGCGAGGGGGCCGGATACGCCGGGGGCATCGTCTCCGCCGCGGCGGACGGTATCCGCACCGCGCTGGCCGTGCTGCAAAACAGCCTGCTTTAATTCCTATTTGACAAAAGCATAGTCCGCCGGGTCGACCGCCTCGCCCTCCAGCAAAATCTCCAGGTGCAGGTGCGGCGGCTCGGCGCTTTCAAATACGCCGGGCTGCGTCAGGCGGCCGATCTCCTGCCCCTGCTCCACCTTTTGGCCCACGGCCAGCCCCGCGGCCGGCTGCACGCCCAGATAGACGGTCTGCAGCTTTTCGCCGTGCTGAAGCAAGACCCCCTGCCCCCGCACCGGGTCTTCCGGCAGGGCCGCGACCTCGCCGGAAAGCGCCGCCTGCACCTTATCGCCCGCGGCCCCCTGCAGATCGACCCCGCCGTGGAAGCGGTAATCGCCGAACGTGGCGTCGTAGCCGTAACCATAGCCGCGTATCTCCTCGCCGGCCAGCGGCATTTGCAGCGAGAGCAGAGCGGCCTCCGCCTGCAGCTCCGCGTCAGCCGCCCAGGGCTCGGGAGCATGATCATACACGTCGCCGTCCTCCACCGCGTCGTCTGCGTCGTCCGCATTATTAATATTATCGGCCGTTTGCGGCGCTTCCGTCTGGGGAGCGTCGTTTTTTGCGGCCAAGCCGTCGGTCAGATTATCGCCCAAGACCGGCGCGGCGGGCGCGGTATCCTCCTGCAGCGAGAGATCGCCCGGCGCGGCAGCCTCCAGCAGCCCCTGTTGCAGGCCGCCCTGCTCCGTCAGGCCGTCGTTCCACAGCGTGACCGCCGCCACCGCCACGACCAGCAGCCCCAGCGCCAGCCAGCGCCCGGCCAGCCAACCCGCCCGGCCGTCGGTATAGCGCAGCCTCTGGCGCAGCCGCCGCGCCGCCGCCTTGATTTTATTCCACCATTCGCGCATCAAAATCACCCCTTTGGCAAAAATCCGCAGGCAAAATCTGCCTGTCGCTTTGATTTTTGCCCAAAAAGGCGCGCTTTATACGCCTTCCTCCGGCGAGCCGAGCGTAAAATCGGGGTAATAATAGGCCAATATCTGCCGAAAATCGCAGCCCTGCCCGGCCAGGCCGACAGCGCCCGCCTGGCAGAGCCCCACGCCGTGCCCCCAGCCCTGCGTCGTGAACCAATAGCCCTCCGCCGTGGCCAGCCAGTTGAAATCAGTCGAGCGCAGGCCCAGCAAACTCCGAAATTCCGTGCCGCGCCAGCTTTTTTCGCCGCAGGAGAGCCGCTGCACCCGGCCGCTGGCGCTGGCAGCCCGCACCTCCAGCAGAGCCAGCTCTGCCTCCGTCACGCCGAGCTTTGCCGCCAGCTCGGCTTTGGGCCAGAAGCAGGCGGAAAGGCTTCCGCCCGCGCCGCCCTCCCAAAAGCAGGGCACGGCCGCCGTCTGCACGTCGCCGCCCCAGCAATCCGCCGCGTTTTCCGTCATGCCGCCGCAGGCCGCGTGAAAATACGCCGGCTGCACCGCGCCGTCTTTAAGCAGCATCAGGTCGGCCGTAGCTTCTACGGCCTCGCGCAGCTTCGCTTCGCGGGCGGCAAAATTTATGCCCCAGCGCTCGCGCCGCGCCGCCTCGGGCAGATAGGCCAGACAATGGGCGCTGTCGTCGCAGACCTCGCCGGCCGCCAGATCGCGCGCGTATACGAAGCTCCGCGCCGCCACCGCCTGCGCTGCCAGCGCCGCCGGCGGGTCTTCCGGCGACATTTCGCCCGCCAGAAAACCCAGCAGCGCCTCCTCCAGCGGCAGCTCCTCCGCCGTGCCGTCGGCTGTATGCCGCAGCGTGATCGTGCGCGTGGGAATAGCGGCGACGGCAGCCGCCTCCCGCTCCGCCGCCCGGCCGTTAAAGTATAAAAACGCCAAAACCGCCGCCAAAAGCAGCGGCAAAACACAGCGCCCGGCTCGTCTTAACCTCACGGTTTCACCCCCGCCAAACAAAATTTTCCATACAACAATATATTGGGCGGGCCGGCGTTTTATACCAGGGCGAATATTGTGGCAAAAGCTTGTTTTACGGCGGAAAATATGCTAAAATATTGCAAGTACGTTTTGGCAAAAATTTTGCCGCCGCGCACGCAAGTATAGTTATGCCGGCCGGGCCATGCTAACAAACGGCGGGGTGTTGGCCGGAAGTGAGAAAGGAAGCGTTTGTATGAGAATTTTTGTTGACGCGACGCAAAAATGCTGGCGCTGGCTTGCCGTGGGGCTGCTGGCGCTGCTGCTTTGGGCGACGCCGCTGCTGGCGCTGGCCGACGACGATGCGGCCGACGCGGCCGTGCCGGCGGAACAGACCGAAAACGCGGACGAGCAGCCCGCCCCGGCCGAAGAACCGGCTACTGAAGAACCGGGCGAAGAAGAACCGACTGCCGAAGAGCCGGTCGAAGAACCCGGCGCGGAAGAGCCGGCTGCGAACGAGCCGAACGTGGCGGCAAACACCGTTAAGCTGACGCTGGGCAGCAAAACGGCCGTCTTTATGGGCGAGAGCATGCCGATCGACGTAGCGCCGTTTGCCACCGAGGGCACCACGATGCTGCCGCTGCGCTTCATCGCGCAGGACGTTTTGCAGGCCGCCGTCGAATGGGATAACGCGACCAACGTGGTCAGAGTCTCGCGGCAGGGCGTCTCCGTCACTATCGTGCTGGAATCCGGCAAGGTCTATGCCGCCGGCCAGCCCTATGATATGCCCGTGGCCCCGATGGTCGTGGACAACCGCACGCTGGTGCCGCTGCGCCTGATCTCGGAGCTGATGAACTGCACGGTCGATTATAACTCGGCGGATAAAAGTATTCTGGTGACGCTGCCGCTGCCGCAGAACGCCGAACCGCCGCTGGCCGACATCGAATATCTCCCCGCCACGGCCGGCCAGAATATCGAATATATCGACAAAAGCGTCGACCCCATGGGCTACGCTATCACCGAGCGCGAATGGGAGGTTATCGACGCGGAGGGCAACGCCAAGACCGGCACGAGCCTCTATTGGCTGTTCTATCAGAAGCAGGGCGGCGACTACACGATCAACTATCGCGTGAAAAACGTCGCCGGGCTTTGGAGCGAGCCCGTCTCGACCGAATATCATCTGGAAATGAACGAAAAGCCGGAGGTAACGAGCCTGGACGCGGCCAAAACGAGCGTCGATATCGGCGAGACGATCGACGTTTCGTATGAAATTTGGAACGAGGACTGGGAGGAAGTGCCGGTCGTCAACTTCACCTACACCTTCACGGATAAGGACGGCCAGAGCGTGACCAAGCGCGGCCTGCCCGCCGCCTTCTTCATCTCCGGCACGACGACGCTAAACCTTTCCGTGCAGGACGCCTTTGGCCAATGGAGCGACGAAGTCTCGCTGGAATTCGAGGTGAGCGACGAGGTGCGGGAGACCGAGGCGGAATACCGCTTCCACCACCTGAACCCCGGCGAAATCTATCTGAACCTCGCCAAGACCAATCTGAACGGCCTGCTCTCGGCTAAAGCCACCAAGCTTACGACCGAGAACGTGACCCTGCTTGACAGCAACAGCCCGGAAAAGGTGCACGGCTCCAACGTGCTTTACAGCGACGTGGTGACCGGCCGCGCCACGCTGCATTATCATCATCTGAACGACAGCCGCCTGCCGCTGAACATCTATATGATCGCGCACAACGAGACGGATCAGCCGATCACTATGACGCTGGGGCGGCAGGGCTTCGCCGGCCCGTCTTCCGACCCGATGCAGGTGGGCTTCATCGAGACGCAGAATTATCTGAGCTCTCCCAACAGCGGCCAGCAGATAACGCTGCAGCCGGGCGGCATGTATCTTTTGAACGCCGCGCAGAAAACGACGCTGAAGCCCGACAACCTGCAATCCGCTCTGGTCGACGTGACGACCGACGGCCCGCTGACCGTGACGGTGGTTTCGATGATGGCGGGCGCGGATTACCGGACGTATAACACTCTGCCCGACGCGGCCGCCGTGGAGCCGCAGACGCGCGGCACTTATGCCAACGCCGTTTATGATATCTATATCGACCTCTCCGGCGAGGACGCCGAGAAGATCATGGTCGGCTACCCGGATTCTTTCAGCGGTATGCTGGAGAACTATATGATCACCGGCACCGACCGGCTGACCAACTCGGAGACCTACAACAAGGGCAACTACGGCGTGATCCAGCGGCTGCACATCAAGGCCGCCGAGCGCTGCGGCGTGCTGGTGAACCCGCGCGGGGCTATCTTCCGCGGCGCAATGCTCTGGAACGACGAGCTTTGCCTGCTCTCCGCCACCGGCCAGATCAAGACCCCGCAGGAAAGCGTGGTGGCCGGCATCATCGAGGCGGGCGAGGAAGTCGTGATAACCTATATCACGCCGGACGGTTCGGATTCGCCGGTGCTGTTCGTGGCGATACCAGAGGAGCTGTGGCCGGAATATTAACGGCCGGGCGGCCTCCCCAAAACTAAAGCAAAAGCGGCTGGTCTTTGCGACCAGCCGCTTTTTTGGCGTTTTATGCGCAGCGCCGCCGCGTCAGCGCTCCTGCGCCGCCAGCCGCTTATAGCTCTCGTAGCGCTCGCGCGCGTCCTGCGCCGTTTTGGCGAACAGCGCCTCGGCGTTTTCCGGCGAGATATTGAACAGACTGTCGTAGCGCACCTCGCCCAGCAGGAACTGGCGGAAATCACCCGTCGGCTCTTTGCTGTCCAGCGTGAAGGGATTTTTGCCCGCGCCGGCCAGCTGCGGATTATAGCGATAGAGGTGCCAATAGCCGCATTGCACGGCTTTGGCCTGCTCCTGCATGGCGTTGTTCATGCCGGCCTTGATGCCGTGGTTGATACAGGTGCTGTAAGCTATCACCAGCGACGGCCCGGGATAAGCCTCGGCCTCGCGCAGCGCTTTCAGCGCCTGATTCATATCCGCGCCCATGGCGATCTGCGCCACGTAAACGTAGCCGTAGCTCATCGCCATCATGCCGAGATCCTTCTTTTTGGTCTTTTTGCCGGAGACGGAGAATTTGGCTATCGCCGCCGCGGGCGTGGCCTTGGAGCTTTGGCCGCCGGTGTTGGAATAGACCTCGGTGTCCATGACCAGCACGTTTACGTCCTCGCCGCTGGCCAGCACGTGATCCAGCCCGCCGTAGCCGATATCGTAGGCCCAGCCGTCGCCGCCGAATATCCAGATAGATTTTTTGCTCAGCTGATCGCGCTGGGCGTAGATTTTTTGCAATGCCGGGTCAGGGCTTTGCTTCAGCAGCGGCAGCAGACGCTCTATGGCCTCTTTGCAGGCGGCGGGTTCGTCCTTATGCTCCAGCCAGGCGCCCAGCGCCGCCGCGATATCTTCCGGCTGACCGGCGGCCAGCGCCGCCTGCGCGTCGCGCGCCAGACGTTCGCGCTGCTGCTTCACCGAAAGCGCGATACCAAGGCCGTATTCCGCGTTATCCTCAAACAGGCTGTTGCCCCAGGCCGGGCCCTGGCCTTTGCCGTTCACGGTATAGGGCAGCGAGGGAGCGGAAGCACCCCAGATCGAGGAACAGCCGGTGGCGTTCGCGATGATCATGCGTTCGCCGAAAAGCTGCGTCACCAGCTTGGCGTAGGGCGTTTCGCCGCAGCCCGCGCACGCGCCGGAAAATTCCAGATAAGGCTGGCGGTACTGCACGTTCTTCACGTTGTCGGCCGGGATCATATCATCTTTGGCGGATACCGTCATCGCGTATTCCCAGTTGGCTGCATCGGCGTTCTTTTCGGCGTCCAGCGGTATCATGCGCAGGGCCTTGTTGCGGGCCGGGCAGACCTGCTCGCAGAGGCCGCAGCCCTGGCAGTCCAGCGGGCTCACCTGCACGCGCACCGTCAGATCTTCCAGCCCCTTGCCGATAGCCTTTTTGGTCGCGAAAGCCGCCGGAGCGGCCGCCTGCTCCGCTTCGTTCAGCAGGATCGGGCGGATCGCCGCGTGCGGGCAGACCATGGCGCAGCGGTTGCATTGGATACACTCCTCCGGCAGCCATTCCGGCACAAAGGGCGCGACGCCGCGCTTCTCGTATTTGGCCGTGCCGGTGGGATAGATGCCGTCCTGCGTAGCCAGAAACGCGCTGACGGGCAGCTTATCGCCCTGCTGCGCGTTGATCGGGTCGAGCATTTTCACGGCAAAATCGGGCCGCTCCGTCGCCGCCGTCGGCTCGTCCGCGGCGTTTTGCCAGGCCGCCGGCACGTCCACCTTATGCAGGCCGGAGAGACCGGCCTCCACCGCGCGGCGGTTCTTGTCCACCACGTCCTGGCCCTTGCGGCCGTAGGCGTGTTCGATGCTGGCGTTCAGCGCCGCCTGCGCCGCGTCCAGCGGGATAATGGCGGCCAGCTTGAAGAAAGCGCTCTGCATGATCATGTTGGTGCGCTTGCCAAGACCTATCTCCTGCGCCAGACCCAGCGCGTCTATCGTATAAAATTCGATCTTATTGGCCGCGATGTAGCGCCGCATGGCGGCGGGCAGCTCATGCTCCAGCTCGGCGTCGCTCCAATGGCAGTTCAGCAGAAAGACGCCGCCGGGTTTTAAGCCCTCCAGCAGGTCGTACGTATGCACGTAGGCCGCGTTGGAGCAGGAAACGAAATCCGCCTGGCGGATCAGATACGGCGCCTGGATCTTTGACTGGCCAAAACGCAGGTGCGATATGGTGATGCCGCCGGATTTTTTGCTGTCGTAGGAGAAATAGGCCTGCGCGTTCAGCTCCGTCTCGTCGTTGATGATCGCCACGGCCTGCTTGTTCGCGCCCACCGTGCCGTCGGAACCGAGCCCCCAGAATTTGCATTGTATCGTGCCCTTGGGCAGCATGTCCGGCACGCCGGGCAAAGGCTGCAGCGAGGTGTGATAAACGTCGTCTTCGATCGCCAGCGTGAAGCCGTCTTTGGGCTCGTCCGCCGCCAAGTTGGCGTATACCGCCGCCACGTCGGCCGGGGCGGTATCCTTAGAGCCAAGGCCGTAACGCCCGCCGATAACTTTGATATCGCGGCCGCCTTTCGCGCAGGCCGTCACGATATCCTGATAAAGCGGCTGGCCGAGCGCGCCGGATACTTTTACGCGGTCCAGCACGGCGAGACGCCGCACGGTAGCGGGCAGCGCGGCGAACATATATTCCGGCGCAAAGGGGCGATACAGGCGCACCTGCAGATAGCCGACCTTTTTGCCCTGCGCCAGCAGGTGATCCACCGCCTGCCGCCCC
>CANQSW010000031.1 GCA_947626615.1 uncultured Peptococcaceae bacterium
AACAGACCGGCACCATCTACACGCTCCAGGAAGACTACTATGTCCCGGACAGAACACTACCAGCCGAAGAAGAAAAGCCCATAGGGGCGTGGGGCCTGCGCCGCCTGCGGTTCCTGGAGCTGCACAGGCGCGGCACCTACTCCTATCTTCTCACTACCTGCCAACTGAACAGCCTCTTGGCGACAGTAGACGAGCAAGCCCGCTCTCTCCTCTTTCAGTTGGTAAAAGAAATGGCAGAGCAGGAGCAGGTAACGGAAGAACTAAAAGCCGCAGACCAAATGCAGTGGGTGCAGCGCATGAACAGCATCCGCCACCGCGCCGAGGAGATCGTGTATGAGCAGGTGATATACGTCTAATGAATTAGGGCCTTTAAGAGCAAGATTTTTTCATTTTTTAGGAAAACTGTAGATTTTTCAAGTCACACATGCTATAATTATGTAAAACAGTGAATAAATCAATCACCATTGTAAAGAATTGTAGTCATTTTTGAATGGGGTGCTACTATGCAAAATACAAGGATTGAGAAATACACAGAAAAGTTAACCGAGCAAGAGATGAAGATTGTTGAGTATGGCGAAAATTCTTTTGGTGTTGTTTACGTTCAAGGAGAAACCACTCCTAATTCTGACATTAACGAGGGATTAAAATCTGCCGGCGGAAAGCCAAAAGATTGCGACGTAACCGACTATTCAATACACGGCCCTGGAAAAGCAAAGCCAGAGTACATTATTACGCTTAAGCACGATCTTAATACAATTATTGTAATTGAATGCAAGAATGTTGTCCGAAAGCACCAAAGCGACTTACTTAATCACCCAAAGGATTTTGCGGTAGATGGTGCATTATACTATGCAAAGTATTTGAAAAACAGCTTCAACGTTATTGCTATTGGCATTTCTGGCACAAAAAAAGCAGAACTACAAGTTAGCGCTTACTATTGGGCTAAGAATCAAACCTCATTCTCCGAACTAACAAAGTCAAAGAATATAATACTTGAGCCCGAAAACTACCTCAAACTTGTTCGCGGAGAAAAGGTTCAAAAGGAATTCAACTTATCAGATGTTAAAGCAATTGCAGTTAAAATTCATGACTCGCTTCGAGTCAATAAGATGACAGAGAAGCTCAAGCCTCTCTTTATAGCGGGCATTCTCATTGCTTTGCAGGATGATTCGTTCAGCAATGATTATGATAGAATCACAAGCTTTGATACGCTTTTGGATAGTTGTTGTTCAGCAATTAAGCGTGTCCTTAATGACGGCGAAATTACCCACGAGAAGATTGAAGAAATCCAAGGTAAATTTAAAGAGATCAAAACGGTAATCAAATTAAAAGAAACTCCACTATCCGATGATAATTCCTTGCGTTGGTATATTAATCAACTTGAAATGAAGATCAAGCCAATGATGGATTACGTCGGAAATACAATTGATGCTCTCGGTATATTCTATCACGAATTTATAAGCTATTCTTCTGGTGATGGAAATTCATTAGGGATTGTTTTGACTCCTCAACACCTGACTGAGTTCATGGCTGATCTCATAAATATTGACAAGAACTCGCGTGTTCTTGACATTTGTTGTGGTAGTGGCGCTTTTCTTGTTACAGCAATGGGCCGGATGTTTAAGCAAGCTTCATCTCCGGAGGAAATAGAGTATATTAGACAAAATGCTCTGTTTGGAATTGAACAAGATTCTGATATTCATACATTAGCACTTGCTAATATGCTCATACGGCATGACGGAAAATCTCATATAATTCATGGTGATTGTTTCAACCCCAGTACAATTCAGCGCTTCAAGAATCTAAAGGATACTAATGGTGATAATATCGTTTTAAATAAGGGGCTATTAAATCCTCCCTATTCCCAAAAAGATCACGTTGAATTAGAGTTTCTAGAGCAAGAGTTAAATGCCTTGCCACAGAATTCCGAAGTCGCCGTCGTTTGTCCTGTAAGTTGTGCAATAGGAAGAAAATATAAAGATATCAGAAAACGCCTTATGGAAAGCCATACTTTAAAGGCCGTTTTTTCGATGCCGGATGACATCTTTTATGGGCAAGGTGTTGGTACATGTGTTTGTGTAATGGTGTGGGAAGCAAAAGCACCTCATAACTCAACCGTATCTACATTCTTTGGCTATTATAAAGACGATGGCTTGGTCAAGCGAAAAAAGATGGGAAGAGTTGATGCTTATGGTAAATGGGAGAACATAAGGAATCTTTGGTTGCAGTTGTATCGGGAGAAGAGAGTTGTTGACGGCCTCACTGCCACTGCTCGTGTTGCATATCAAGATGAGTGGTTATGTGAAGCATATATGAAAACTGACTACTCAAAACTTACAATCAACGATTTTATTACTACTCGCAATAATTATATCGCATACCTGGTGAATGCTGGTAACTGGTCTTATTTACAACAACACCTTGATTCTCTTCGCACCCCACCAAGACCATTGCCCCTAAAGAAAGTTAACAACTGGGACGAATATAAGTTAGGGGAGCTTTTCGAGATTAAGAAGGGCAAGCGTCTTACAAAAGCTGACATGATAGAAGGGCCTGACAATTATCTAGGTGCTATTGACAGCAATAATGGCGTAAGGCAAAAAATTTCAGCTGATACTGTATTCGAGCCAAACTGTATAACAGTCAATTATAATGGCAGTGTAGGCGAAGCGTTTTATCAATCTGAACCCTTTTGGGCATCAGACGATGTTAACGTCCTGTATCCTAATGGATGGAAACTTAATATGTATATCGGATTATTTATTGCCACAATCATTAAGGCTGAACGTCCAAAATACAACTATGGAAGAAAGTGGCCTAAGGATATAATGGAGAAGTCTACAATTAAATTGCCCACAAAGAATAATAAACCTGATTTTAGGTATATGGAAAACTTTATTAAAGCCCTCCCGTATAGCAATTAACTGTAGTACAACAAATTAATTTAGCGATACAGATTTAACCGTTATGTATTCAAATGAATAGAATAGGAAAAACAATGACTAAGAGAGAGAAAGCCTTAGATGCGTGTGAAAACGTTCTTGACGGTATAGAAGAGGACACCATATCGACATCCTCTGCACTACTTCAGTGTTTACGGATTGCGCGTTTATTAAATGATCAGTATGCTATAGAGTGGCTACAGTATGAGTATGGTGGATATCCTTTAACTGAAACAGGTCATATTGAATCACACGCTTTCAATATTGGCTACTCTAATGGACGCGGCAGCATTGAAGATGGCAAAAAACGCATTTTCACTGAACTGGCTTCTGAACTAGAAGGAAAAGTTACTGCACAACAAAACGCTGTAAGCAACTTCTCCACACAAGGTGCATCTGTTTCTGGTGAGTATGCATCTGTAGCAATGAACAATTTGACACGCTCTGTTGCTACATCTACAGGATCTATAATCACAAGTATTGCCGTCAGCAAAAAGCGTTTATCTATTCTACGATCTCAATACTATGATTATGCGTTGAAAAAGCAAATTGAGATTTCTTTTGGAAATGCAGCATCACAGGTTTTCTCTGAGTATCGGGAAAATGTTGAAAACTATTTTTCAAGCCTATCTAAAGATACAATTATAAAACTTCAAGCAATTGAAGATAAAATTAATTCCGGTAATGCCGAATTATATTCGCAGGCTTTAACAACATGTAGGCGACTATTTGAAAGCACCTCAAATGAATTGTTTAATAGATATTTCCCAAATCAGAGCGAAAAGTTATACAAAACTAAATCTGGTAAAGAACTTGATGTCAGTGGTGATCACTATAGAAATAGACTCTTTGCCATAATTGAGAAGTTAGATGACCATTCCGCCGAAAAAAGTATCATTGGAAGCAATATTATTTATCTTATTGATTGGATTGAGAATCTAAATGACCTACAATGCAAGGGTGTTCATTCAGATATTACAAGACAGGACGCGATTAGGTGTATTATTCAAACATATATTTGTTTAGGCGATATATTAAGCCTCCAGAAGTAAGGGTTTCTTGCTATTCTTTTGCCAATCCTTAAATCTTATGGTGCTTTTATAATCGTCATTTTACCTGGCATGTAACACTCGAAGACGCTAACTGCATTTTCTTCCCTGATACAAATTTGATAACATCCGCTCAGCAACACCGTGATCGTTGGATAATCGGTATCAAATCATATAAGGAGAAGCCAAATTATCTAAACAACAGCGTTTAGGATCATCTTCTCCTTGGCGAGTGGGAATGATCGCACGAACCCCGGAGGCCTTGCATCCCAAGGCTTCTGGGGATTTTTATGCCTGATCGACAGCAAATCGACAGCATTTGTTTACGCTTATATTGTATTTTTTTATTGACATTAATACAATATAAGCGTAAACCACATTTGATGCAACTCGTTTTGCGATGTTCCCAGAAAGGAGAGTGTACTGTTGTGGGATATGTCAGCATCATAGAGGACGCCTTCAAATGCTGCCCCATAGCAAACAGAAGGAATCGGTACTACTTCTATATCTATGCTCTCATTGCAAAGTGGGCCCGAGATGCATATTTTAACAGTCAAGCCAGCTACTATGACGCTCTCCGCTCTCCTGCAGCAGCCCCGTTCCTCTCTGCCGCCATGCTCACACTTCCGAAGGAACATGCTTTTATAAACTTCGTTAACTGCTATACAGAATCTTTATGCATCTGCCCCGCCGATGAGTTCATTTCTACATTTGCGCCGTATCTCTTTGCTGGCGATCCAAAAACTGTCTTTGACTATCTGCTCAGCACGCAGCCGGATAATACACTTCACAGCAACATTTTGTCAGTATTAAAACTGCAGGCAGTCATTATAACGAGACTTAACTTTCTCCGCGATTCTTATCCCGCTTTACAGAAAAGATTATCCTCCATTGAGGACTATAAAAGCATTCTTTTTCGTTCTTTTCTTGATTCAGATACTTATAGTCGCACGTCTCGACTCTTCACTTCTGACAAAGATAGCTTCTTTAAGCTTTGGCTGCTCGTCAATGGCGTTGAGTTCGCTCCGCAGCCAGTCAGCGTAAAAAGGAACACCGCCGCTCCTCTAAAAAGTTGTTGGGCGGCAAGACCGATATTGAACACATTCTTCAACTATTCTTCATTACTCGATTATATTCAAACTCAATATGGGTGGCTTATATGCCATAATTGTTATTGGAAGCGCAGTACAGATTTCCTTTGTTTCTACTTTTGCCTGAAGCGGAAACTTAAATCTATCTACTTCTGTTATACTCTCGCTTGTGCTTGCTTTATAAAACTCCGGCATATACTGCAAGTCGTTATACCGATCCGTGTACTCCTTGTATCGTTTGTTTTGCCAGAGCGCAATCAATCCTAACGTTACTGTTGCCAGCGCACTCCATATGCCTGAAATAAGGGTCGCAAGATTTGGATTCATGCAGGACACAAAACAAAAGGGGAAAACGAGTCCAAGTGTTATGATCAACCCGCCGAATATCCACACGATTTTCTTCATAATTCAGTCACCCACTATTGTTTACGGCTCTTTAGCGCCATCCCGATCAGCCTATCCGTCTGATCCGCCAGGAACAGCGGGATGTTCAGCACGTCGCCGTCCAGCTTCAGGTTATCCAGCGAAAACCGGACGCGCAGCTTGACTTCCTCCGGGAACAGTTCCTTGAACTTCCGCAGGCTGCGGCTGGCGGTATTGGCCTCGGATTTGACCTCCACCGGGAAAATATCGTTCTCCCGTTGGATCAGGAAATCCACCTCATAGGGCGGGTTGGTCTGGCTCCAATAGCGGGGCATGACCTCGAACTGGGTGATGAGCGTTTGCAGCACATAGTTTTCCGTCAGCGCGCCCTTGAACTCCGTGAACAGCCGGTTGCCCTCGCCAAAGGCTGTCGGCGCAAGCTGTGCCAGCCGCCGCAGAACGCCCACATCCGCCAGGTAGATCTTGAACGCGGACAAGTCGTCGTAGGCTGACACGGGCAGCCGGGGCGCAGAACTGCGATAGACCTTATGCACCAGCCGGGCGTCCACCAGCCATTGCAGCGCGTCCTCGTACTCCCTGGCCCTGGCCCCCACCTTCACGACCTTGTAGATGAACTTTTTATTCTCACGGGCAAGCTGGGAGGGGATGGACTTCCAGACCAGAGAGATCTTCGGGAACTCCTTCACATCCGGGTGCTTGCCGAAGTCCCGCTCGTATGCTCCGATGATGTTGGACAGCGCCTCCTGCATGGCCTCCACGTCCCGCTCCTGGGTCCACATAGCCACCGGCTCCGGCATGCCGCCTGTGACGTAGTACATCTTCAACCGCTCATAAAGCGGGTTGAAAAAGGCGTCCGGTATCGGCTCGATGGCGTCCACGCGGTCCATATACTCCACAAGGTTCCCGTCCCCGTTTGCCAGCAGAAATTCCGTGAACGTCATGGGGTCGATCTGCATGAAGTTGACCTTGCCCACCGGGAAGGATGCCGGTTTCGCCAGCGCGATGCCCAGCAGGGACCCGGCGCAGGCAATGTGATACTGGGGCGCGTTTTCGCAGAAATACTTCATGGAATTGATGACCTTCGGGCAGTCCTGCACCTCGTCGAAGATGATCAGGGTCTTCTCCGGGACGATCTTCTGCCCGCTGGCCAGCATCAGGTTTTGCAGGATGCGCTCCACGTCCTTGGTGGTCTCAAAAAACTGCTTATACTCCTCGTTCTCGTCAAAGTTGAAATAGGCGGTGTTGTCATAGTACCGCCGCCCGAACTCTTTGAGCACCCAGGTCTTGCCCACCTGCCGCACGCCTTTCAAAATCAATGGCTTGCGGTGCTTGGAATTTTTCCACTTCAACAGGTCACTTAAGATAAATCGCTCCACAAAAGACACCTCATCACACTTTTATTCCGAAAATGACGTTAAATAATCACACTTTTATTAAATTATACGCTATGGAAACAAAAAAAGCAAGAGAAATCACACCGAACACATAGCTTTTCGCAAAAGCAAATATCGGCTCATATCGCAGATGGGATCCAGGCAATCAGGGAGCACCACCGATATGTTCCTGGTTGTGATACGCTATGCATTGACCATTCCAAAACAGAAAAAGCCCCATCAATGTGCCGATAGTTTATTGACGGGGCTATTTTTATCTTGTCAATATGGTCTCCGTCACCCGGCCGGCGATGAGGCCCCTGTACCGGGCCGGATAATAGTTTAGCATCGGCTCTACGGCAGACCGATAAAGATGCATTCCGACCACAGGTGGTCTTGACCGGGTCACAGAAACACGACCTCATAGCCGACGAAGCCCGAAAGGAACTCCCGTATCACGGCCTTGGCATTTTCCTCGGCTTCTTCGTATATCCCCTTCTCTTCTACCTGGGCCAGCCCCTCCTGCTCAGCCTCGTCGATCAGCGTCTGGTACTGCTCAAAGTCTATCGGATTCAGAGGGTTGTTCCCTTCCCTGCAAACGACGCCGTCCCAGATCACGTAGTTGTCCAGCACCGCAGGCTCCGGCAGGCTGATGTAGATCTTCCGGGCCCCATTCTCCACCACAGGGGTGATCTCCTCTAGAGCAAACCCGACCTTCACGACGCCGGTGCATTCCAGGTGGATGGTGTTGGTAGTGCCGAAAATAGGGACGCGATCCAGAAGATCTCTCGTGTTCTCTGTGTCCTTGACTACAGTATAATCCCCGGAATAGACCGCCAGCTGGCTGATCTTTTTGAGCTGTACCTCCACCTCGGACCTGGTCACGACGCGTTCCTCTGCCTCGCCGGGGAGGCGCAAATCAAACCCGTCGTCCTTGGCGCTGACCACGGCCTGCGCGTCCTTTTCCTGCACACACCTGAAGTACCAGCCGCCGCTGAATCCAATGGCAAGAACCAGCAGCACGGACGCAAGGCCTTTGAAAGCCTGAACGAATTTTTTCATTGCTTTTCCTCCTTTCACCACCACGCAGTCACAAAGACCGCCAGATAGAACACTGCCGCCAAGACCACCACCGCCATCAGAACATCAAACAAATCGTCCATTTATCCTTTCTCCTTTTTCTCTCTTTGTTTTTGTCTCCGCTTATATCGCGTGCCATCCGCGCCCCGATGTAGTTATGTATGGGAGAGAGCTGATGCCTGCGTCCCGGCGCCCCGCCGTGCAGGGGCTTTACATCCCCCTGTGAATGCCCACAAATATGTTGGCCCACAAATACAACTCGACAGCTATGGTGAGTATCCTGGCTTTTGAGCTCATCATCAACGCAGCCCATTGGGATAGCTTTTCTGTTTTCTCCTCCAGGGGCAGCGGCCTGACCATGTATCCGTATACTATCCCGGCGGCGATCTTAACGGCGGACCCGCACAGGAGCGCCGCGATCGCAGACAGCACGATATGTCCAATAAGCTTTATCATATTGCCCTCCTCTTTCTCATACGGCTGCAGTCTTTTCGCTTGCTTCTGAGCCTGTTCACGGGAAATCCCGGGTGCGAGCTCAGTGCAGCGTTCCTTCCTGTTCTGCTTGTCTCTTTTCGTTCTGTCTATATCTCGTGCGGTCAGCACTGTGATTCAGGCTTGGGCCGGAAAAAAGACAAAAAATTTCCCGGCAGGGTTTTTCCCTGCCGGGTTTTTGTTCGCTTATTCAATCCTTGTTTTAATGGATACGTCACTTGGACTTCTGAGTTTGATCCTTTTCCCGTGACTGAGAAAACGTTTCAATCCTTGTTTTAATGGATACGTCACTTGGACCTCCGAGGCCTTCAAGAACAAGTTCGCCACTATGAAGTTTCAATCCTTGTTTTAATGGATACGTCACTAGGACCCGCGAGAGGGTGGGTCGGAAGTGATGGCCTGACCGACAAGTTTCAATCCTTGTTTTAATGGATACGTCACTAGGACACGCTGCTGAGACCGCCGTGACTACCATGAACAACAAGTTTCAATCCTTGTTTTAATGGATACGTCACTAGGACTGCTCGTGCTGCCGGTGATTCCAAGTGCTATTTCGACATGTTTCAATCCTTGTTTTAATGGATACGTCACTAGGACCTGGTGAGCCTGACAAGTGAGGGAGCCAAGCCCAGCTTGTTTCAATCCTTGTTTTAATGGATACGTCACTAGGACAGCTATTTCGGCGCAAAGCGTTGGGAACAGCGGGTTTTTTCAAAATTCTCAAAGCAGTCAAAAAAGGCCGATATGGACATTGCACCCCTCTTTGTCTTTGGAGCGCGCACAAAAAGTACCTTGGACGGATAGATAACAGCTTAGAGCCCCAAGGGTTTGCGGGGATTCTCGCGCTAAAAACAGAAAAACAGGGGATAACATACATCTTAATATAAAACCTTTTCCGACCATTATGATTATATCCTCCTCCACCGGTCCTGTCAACTCTCCATTCAAACATATGCGATAGCCCTGCGCTGCATCAAATCCGTCAATCCGCACTCTGCGCCCAAAGACACGACGGAACCCATCTGTTTGCGCGTGACTGGGACCATCAGTATGGAGTCGGTCCCCGGTTCGATCCAGGAAAGTATGCTTTCCCGAAAGCCCAATATCTGTTCCTGGGACAGCTCACCTGCAAACACACTTTTTTGTATTCTGCGCAAGCCTTGGTCCTGGCATAGCTTTGCTGTACGCCTGCGTCCCTTTTCGGCAGACACATCATATATCACCCAGTAGAACACTTCGGCTCTCTCCCCCTTCCTACCGTTTCCAATCCGCCAGCCCCTTTGCCAGGCCGGATACGAGCCGCGCCATTTCGCTGCTGTATTTTTTCTTCATAACTACGGACAGTTCATCCATCAGCAGCCTTTTTCCTTGGCCACTCAATATGATCTTGCTGCCGTCATCCACCTGAGTGAAATGTTCGTCCGCTCGAACCTGACGGCGGAAAAAGAGTTTGCATACCGTCTGTTCCGCAGCTGTCCTGAACGGTTCGATCAGATCGAACGTCAGTGCCGGGCGGCTGTATCCGTCCGTGTGCATCACGCCGAGATAGGGATCGAGCCGCGCCTTGATGCATAACCGGAGCAGTTCCTGATAAAGAACGCCATAGCCATAGTTGAGCATCCTGTTGAATGCGCCATCACCCGCGCCGCCAGCACGGCCGGAAAACTCAGCCTCAGGCGGAAGAAGGCTCTCCAGCGCCGAAAAATAAATGCGGCCTGCTGAGCCCTCATACCCCAAAAGCGTCCCGCGAACATCAGAAATGGGTGCATTTTTTGTGCACTCGATCTTTGCGGCAAATGTCAGTATTTTATCAGATTTTTCGGAGAGGAGCTTTTTTCGTTCATCCCGGCGGTTCACCGCAAGGCGAATCAAATGATCGGAGCAGTTTTTCAGTTTTCGCCCCAGCAGCGTTTTGATCAGTTCTGTTCCGGCAGCGCAGTGCGCGAGCTCCAGTTGTTTTCGGTGCAGCAGGGGCGTGCTTCCGCCTTCAAATGTCTCCGTCCGCCAGACAGGAACGCCATGATGATCCAGCATGGTAACAGGCACATCGTGTTCCGCGCATAGCGTCATCACATCCGTGCTGACCGAACAGGAGCACGTCAGGAGGACCGCTTCCAGCATGCAAATAGGAAAACGCTGGAGACTTCCGCTGTCAGTCTTTGCCTCGATGCACTCTCCCCGCCTGCGGAGGGAGCTTCCATGACTTGTAACCGTCAGGATCATTGTTTCACCTCAATCTCAAATAAGTTATCCGCCCCAGCGGGTGCGGGGCGGGCGGGTCAGCGGCGGCGGGTATGGACGATGGGGGGACAGAGGGCGTCGAGGGCGCGGAGCACGCGGGCAGCCGGGCTGTTGGGGAAGATGCGCGCAAGGATGTCGGCGGTCCCGGGCATGGGCTCAGGGGCGACGACGGACGAGGTGCCCGTCCGCCGCATCACCGCCAGAGCGGACTTGGTCAGAAAGCGCATATAGAACACCTCCTTTCTTTTTTGGATAGCCGCTGATCTGTGCAGGTCAGCGGCGGCGGGCGTAGACGATGCGCCAGGGGCGGGGGATACCGTGCTCGCGGAGCACACGCACAGTGTGTTTGTCGGGGAAGAGGCGCCGGATAGTGATGAACTCACCGAGTTCATAGGGGCAGCGGCAGCTCGTGCCGGCCACATGACAACAACCCATGCAAACACTTCCTTTCCTGCTTTCTTGGCCCTCTATATATATCTCGCGCATTTTGCGCCGCAATTCAGGCCTATTCCGGAAAAAGCAAAAATTATCCCGGCAGGATCATCCTGCCGGGTCTTTCATTCGTTTAATAGCGCTCCCGGCCCACCGGCTCTACGGCGCCAAAGCCCCGGGACACGCTTTTGCCCAGCCCCAATAGTGGCGGGATGGCGTAGTTCACCGAAAACTCTCCAACAAAGCCCAGGACCGTCTCGTCCTTAAAACGCATCTGCGTCTCAGCCAACAGCAGCATCCCCAGCTCCAGCCTCTCCTCCACGGTGACGCCCAGGCCCTTGGACAGGCTCAGCAGATTTCCCACTAACACCCGCCGCAGCAGCGTCTCCCGGCCCGCCGCATCTGCTTCCATATAGCGTCGATAATTGCCTTGGTTCAGTCCAAACCAGGGCGTGCAGAACCGATACCGCTGTGGCTGCCACAGCGCTCCCACACTGGTCTGCTCCCGCTGTATCTCTGGCCGGCCGCAGGGATAGAGCCGCC
>CANQSW010000032.1 GCA_947626615.1 uncultured Peptococcaceae bacterium
GCTTGCTCATCAGCGCCCGGCCCATCGCCAGCATTTGCTGCTCGCCGCCGGACAAAGTGCCGGCCACCTGCTTTTTGCGCTCCTCCAGCCGGGGGAAGCGCTCATACACCATTTGCAGCGTTTTGGCCACCTCCGCTTTGTCGCGGCGGGTGAACGCGCCCATTTGCAGATTCTCCAGCACCGTCAGCTCCTGAAAGATACGGCGGCCCTCCGGCACGTGCGCCATGCCCATGGCCACGATCTTATGCGAGGGGGTTTTCAGCAGATCGACGCCGTTATAGGTGATCTTGCCGGCCCGGGCGGGCACAAGCCCCGTGATCGTATGCAGCACGGTGGTCTTGCCCGCGCCGTTGGCGCCGATCAGCGCCACGATCTCGCCCTTTTCGACCTCGAAGGATATATTCTTTACGGCCTGGATAACGCCGTAATAGACCTGCAAATTTTCCACTTTCAGCAAAGCCATGCCCCTATGCCTCCTATTCGCCGAGATACGCCACGATGACCTTGGGGTCGTTCAGCACCTCGGACGGTTTGCCCTGCGCCAGCATCTGCCCGAAGTTCAGCACGGTGATCTCCTCGCAGATACCGGAGACCAGCTTCATGTCGTGTTCGATCAGCAGAATGGTCATATCGAAGGTGTCGCGCACAAAATGGATCGTCTCCATCAGCTCGCCCGTTTCGTTGGGGTTCATGCCGGCCGCCGGTTCGTCCAGCAGCAGCAATTTGGGCCCGGTGGCCAGAGCGCGGGCGATCTCCAGCTTGCGCTGCTTGCCGTAGGGCAGGTTGGAGGCCAGATAATCCCGCTCGCCATAAAGCCCGAAAACGTCCAGCAGCTCCTTGGCGCGTTCGTCCAGATATTTTTCGTCGCGGAAATAGCCCGGCAGGCGGAAAATGCCGCTGGCCAGGCCGTATTTAACGTGGTTGTGCAGGCCCACCTTCACGTTGTCCTGCACCGTCATTTTGCCGAAGAGCCGGATATTCTGGAAGGTGCGTGCGATACCCTTATGCGCGATCTCCAGCGTGCTTTTGCCCGTCAGGTTCTCGCCGTCCAGCGAGAAGCTGCCCACGGTGGGCTGATAAACGCCGGTCAGCATATTGAAAACGGTGGTCTTGCCCGCGCCGTTCGGGCCGATCAGCCCGTAGAGCGCGCCTTTTTCGATGTTCACGTTGAAGCCGTCAACGGCACGCAGGCCGCCGAAGGAAATGCCCAGGTTTTTTACCTCCAGCAACGCCATATCATTCGCCCTCCTTCGTCAGCTGTGCGCCCTGACGCGCCGCCCGCTTGCTGAACAGGCGCTGTTTGAAGCTGTTGAAGCGCGCGTTGTTGTTCAGCAGCATCATCGCGATGAGCACCACCGCGTAGATCAGCATACGGTAATCGCTGAGGCCGCGCAGCGCCTCCGGCAGCACGGTGATGATAATGGCCGCGATCACAGCGCCGGGCAGGCTGCCCATGCCGCCCATTACCACCATGACCAGGATCTCGATAGATTTGTTGAAATCGAACGTGCTGGGCTTCAAAATACCCAGATTGTGGCCGTACAGCACGCCCGCGATACCCGCGAAGAACGCCGCCGCCACGAACGCCATAAGTTTGTAATACACCACCGGGATACCCATGGCTTCCGAGGCGATCACGTTGTCGCGAATGGAGCAGATCGCCCGGCCGTGGCGCGAATGTACCAGATTGGCGATGACGATGATCGTGATCACCATCATCACGTAAACGATAGTGTAGTTGGAATATTTGGGTATGCCGTTCAGGCCGCCGGAGCCGCCGACCAACCCCAGATTATTCAGCACCGAACGTATGATCTCGCCAAAGGCCAGCGTTACGATAGCCAGATAGTCGCCCTTTAAGCGCAGCGCCGGGATACCGATCAGGAAGCCGAACACGGCCGCCACCACGCCGCCCAGCAGCATGGCCAGCGGCAGCTCGACCGCCATCGGCAGATCCATATGAATGGTGAACATACAGCCGGCATAAGCGCCCACCGACATGAAGCCGGCGTGGCCCAGCGAAAGCTCGCCCAAAAAGCCGACCAGCAGGCTGAGCGATACCGCCAGCATGATGTTGATACCGATAGGCACCAGCAGCGCCTTGCTCTGGCGGTTGAAAACGCCCAGATGATCGCACGCGAAAAGCAGGGCGTATATGGCTATGATCAGCAGCAGCGCCGCCAGATTTTTCTTGGTAAGTAATTTTTTCATCTTTAATCCTCGCCTCTTCTCCCGGCCCAGCGGCTCAAACCTTTTCGGTGATCTTCTTGCCCAACAGACCGGTGGGCTTGACCAGCAGCACCACGATCAGCACGCCGAACACGATAGCGTCGGCCAGCTGCGTGGAGATGTACGCCTTGGCCAGGCTCTCGATCAGGCCCAGCAAAATGCCGCCCAGCATCGCGCCCGGCACAGAACCGATGCCGCCCAAAACCGCCGCGACGAACGCTTTGATACCGGGCATGGCGCCGGTATACGGGCCGACGAAATGATAAGACGAAATGAACAGAACGCCGGCCACCGCCGCCAGCGCAGAGCCGATCAGGAAGGTTATGGCAATGGTGAAGTTGACGTTCACGCCCATAAGCTGCGCCGCGCCCTTATCTTCGGAAACAGCCAGCATGGCTTTGCCCGTCATGGTGTTGTTGATGAACCAGTTCAGGCCTATCATCAATATTATCGTAACGATCAGGGTCATAATAGCGTTGCCGCTGATGTTGAGCTCGCCCAGCTGCACGGAGGGAAAGCTGATAGCGGATTGCACGTTGCGCTGCGTGGAACCGAAGATCAGCAGCGCCGAGCTTTCCAGAAAATAGCTGACGCCGATAGCCGTGATCAGCACCGCCAGCGGCGAGGCGTTGCGCAGCGGCTTATAAGCCACGCGCTCGATGATAACGCCCAGCATCGCGCAGACCACCATGCTGGTCAATATCGACAGAAACGGCGGGAAATGCAGCGTGCTCATCGCCACCGAAAGCGTGTACGCGCCCACCATGATAATATCGCCGTGCGCGAAGTTCAGCATCTTGCAGATGCCGTAAACCATCGTGTAGCCCAGCGCGATCAGCGCGTAAATGCTGCCAAGGCTTAATCCGTTGATTATCTGCGCTAAAAATTCCAAGCCAAATCACCTCAGTTATGCTGCAGGTTCCGCCACCAGGTCTGCCCGGCGGCTTTTCCGCTAAAATATCAATTTTATGATTATTTTAGAATTATACCACATACCCCCCGTTAAACTCAATTCTTTTTTTGGCGGCAAAGGCAAAAAAATGCGATTTTTCTCAATTTTTTTGCCAATAAGGCGTCGGGGCATAAAAAAACCGCCGCCGGAGGCTTCCCCCGACGGCAGTTTTGTTGGCGAAAAGTTTATCGCGAAATTATTCGGCGACAACAGGTACGATACCGCCGTTTTCGATCCGGGCCAGAATGGCGCTCTTGGTAGCGTCGCCGTTTTCGTCCCAGGTCATGGTGCCGGTCACGCCGACGAGCTCGATCTCGTGCATGGCGGCAACCAGAGCGGCGTTATCGGTGGAACCGGCCTTCTCCAGAGCGGCGGCGATGGCGTACACGGCGTCATAACCGTCGGCGGCGAACTGATCCGGTACTTCGTTGTAAGCCGCCTGATAAGCAGCTACGAAAGCCGTGGTCTTTTCATCGGTCGCGTTGGCAAAGAAAGGAGTCAGGAACACAGAGCCGTCCACCAGAGTGGTGTCGCCGTTCAGCTGGTCGATAACGCCGTCCCAGCCGTCGCAGCCGAACATGGGCAGGTCGAGGCCAACGTCAACGGACTGATTGGCAACGTAAGCGACTTCGGTGTAATAGAAGGGCATGAACAGGCCCTCGGCGCCGGAGTTCTTGATAGAGGTCAGCTGAGTCTTGAAATCAACGTCGCCGGTGGCGAAGGATTCAGCCGTAGTGATAGTGCCGCCCAAAGCGGTGTAGGCTTCGTCAAAAGCCTCGTAGATGCCGGAGGAATAAGCGTCGGATACATCGTACAGCACGGCGCACTTGGTGATGCCCTGGCTATAGATGTAATCAGCCATGTGCTGGCCCTGCTGCGGGTCAGTGAAGCAGATGCGGAAGCAGTTGTCATACTGAGCAGCCTGCGCGGCGGAAGCCGAAGGAGTTACCTGCAGCAGACCGTCGTTGTGGGATTCCTCAGTAACAGCGATGCAGGGAACGCTGGTGACAGCGCCGACCAGAGCCTGCATACCCTGATCCATCAGGTTGCCGTAGGCGTTGATAGCCTTTTCGGCGTCGTGCTGGTCGTCAGCGGCAAGCAGCTCCAGCGTGTAGCCGGCTACGCCGCCGTTAGCGTTGATCTCAGCAACGGCCACTTCAGCGCCCTGTTTGGCGGAGATGCCGTAGCTGGAAGCAGGGCCGGTGAGCGGCCCGATAGAGCCGATCTTGAACACCTGATTTTCGGTGCCGGCGTTAGTCTGGCTGTCGTCGCCGCCGCAGCCTGCGAAGCAGACCAGCGCCAGAGCCGCGATGACCGCCAAAGCCAACAGCTTGGACAAGTTTTTCTTCATGATACAAACCACCTTTTCTTTCTTTTACTCTTTTTTGCCGATTACCAACAGGGCCGGGTCGGCCTTCCGCCCCCTCCGGCAAAGAGATCCCCGGTGCGGTTGCACGGGGCTGGCGGGCTTCCAAACGGCCAAGTCCTGTTCGTAATAGTAAAAGAATTATACGCCAACCCCGGCCGCTTGTCAATATAAATTCCAAAAAATGCCTAGTTTCGCCCGGGCGCGCTTGCCTGACGCGGAATTTTCTGTTATACTTATGCTAATAAAAAAGAAATTACCCCAGAAAGGGCGCGTTGCAGCATGAGAAGATCGCAGTTATTTATCATTATCCTGATACTCGCCGCCTGCGTGGTCATTTATCAGGGTTTCGGCAAAAATGCCGTCAGCATTTATGACGTTATCGACAAGGACGAGCCGGCCAACCGCTTCACAACCGCCAGCAGCGGCTCTGTGGTGGATCAGGCCATGGCCGACGCCCCGGAAGACACGCTGCTCTACATCATCAACGACGTGACGGAAGGCGAAATGGACGAGATCAACGCCTTCCAGACGCTGAAGCTGGCCGAATCGCCCACCTACACGCTGCTGGTGCCAAAGGCCAAGGGCTCCAAAGTGCAGCTTTTTCTGCTGAAGCCGAACGAGGAGACGGGCAAGTATGAACGCCGGGCGGAGCATTGGACGACTGAAAGCTCCGACGCCGGGCTGATCGTCCGGCTGGAGCTGCCGCGCGATAACGCCGACGTTTCGGCCTACGAGCTTTATATCGAAGACGGCGAATATTACGGCAGCTATTTCTTCCTGCCCGGCGCGGCGGCGGACGAGGAGCTCCCCAAGTTTGAATATCTGGAGCAGCAGGGCAAGCTGCTGGATATGACCTCCGTCGACTGACCTCCCAAAAACGAATAAGCGCAGAAAAACGCCCTGCGGGTATACCCACAGGGCGTTTGGTTTGCCATGCCTCTTTTAGCGGCGCAGGCCGAGCTCGGTCACGATCTTGCGATAGCGGTCGAAGTCGCGCTCGCGGATATAACCCAAGAAGCGGCGGCGCTGGCCGACCAGCTGCAGCAGGCCACGACGGGAATGGAAATCCTTCGGGTGGCGTTTCATGTGCTCGGTCAGGTCCTTGATACGCTCGGTGAGCAGGGCCACCTGCACTTCCGGCGACCCGGTGTCGCCCTCATGCTGCTGGAACTTGGCGATGATCTCAGACTTTTTCGCGGTAGTTAATGCCATAACTACACCTCCTGTTAAAAAATTTGCCGTCAGCCCAGATAAGGTCGGAGTCTCCGTATCCGCGCCGCGGTAGACTGCGGGCAAAGCCGCTTTTGCTATTATATACTAAATCCGGCGGCGGCGCAAGAGCCCCTCGCCAAATTTTTTAACAAATTTTACGCCAAAATCACAATATTTCGCGCGCGCGGCGCAGGTCGCGGGCTATCTGCTCCTTCAGCTCCGCCAGCGAAGCGAATTTCTGCTCGCCGCGCAGCAGGCGAGAAAAGCGCAGCCGCAGCAGCTCGCCGTAGAAGTCCTCGTCCGCCCCCATAAGGTGCGCCTCCACCGTGGGTGCAAGATCCTCGCCCACCGTCGGCCGCCGCCCCACGTTCACCACGGCGGGCCAGACGCGCCCGCGACATTCGGCGTAGGCCGCATAAACGCCGAAGCGCGGCAACAGCACGCCCTGCGGCGGCTGTAGATTGGCCGTGGGGAAGCCGAGCCGCCGCCCCAGGCGCTCCCCCGTCACCACCGGGCCGACAAGCTGATATTCCCGCCCCAGCAGACGGTTGGCCGCGGCAACGTCCCCCGCTAGCAGCAGGCCGCGTATGCGGGAGCTGCTGACCGCCGCGCCGTCTATCTCCACCGGCGGCACGATCAGCGTCTGCATACCGTGCGCCGCAGCCAGTTCGCGCAAAGATTCGGCCGTGCCCGCCCCGCCCGCGCCGAAGCGGAAGTTATAGCCCGCCACCAGCCGGGCGGCCCGCAAAGCCCCCGCCAGATACCGCGCCACGAACTCCGCCGGGCTAAGCGCCGCCAGCTCCGGTGTGAACAGCTGCTCCAGCATATAGTCTACGCCGGCGGCGGCAACGAGACGGGCTTTTTCCGCCCGGTCCGTCAAAAGCGGCGGCGCGTTTTGGCCCAGCACCGCCGCCGGGTGCGGCCAGAACGTAAACAGCAGCGTCCGGCCGCCGTCGGCGCGGGCAGAGCCGCACGCCGTATCCAGCAGGCGGCGGTGGCCCAGATGTACGCCGTCAAAATTGCCCAGTATCACCGTGAGCGGCCCGCCTGCCGCCGTATATTCAACTGCGTCATGCAATATTTTCATATCTTTTCCTAATAATCGCCTGGCTATGCTTCGACCAGCACCTTGTCCATGTGCAGCAGCAGCATTTCGTTGCAGGCGCAGGCCTGCGCCTCATAGCGCGTCTCGCCGATGCCGAGCAGCCGCCCCTGATAATAGACGCGGCAGGCCGGGGCTTCCGGCTCGGACAGGCCAAGCACCACTTCGCGCCCGCAAACGGCGTTCTGCCGGTCGCGCTCGTCTATAAGGTCGATGCGCGGCAGGTGGCTAACGCCCGCCTCCAGCGGCAGCAGGGCGCTGAGATCGCCCGCCGCCAGCCTGGCCTCCGCTTCTGCCAGCGGCAGCGCGTCCGCCGCCGTAAAATCGCCGACCGCCAAACGCTCCAGCGCCGAAAGATGCGCCCCAACGCCAAGCTTTTGGCCGATATCGTGAAACAGGCTCCTGATATACGTGCCGGAAGAACAGGTCACGCGCAGCGTGGCCCGCGGCAGCGTCAGGCTCTCCACCTCCAGCGAAAATATGCGCACGCGGCGCGCCGGGCGCTCCACCTCCACCCCGGCCCGCGCCAGCTGATAGAGCTTTTTGCCCGCGATCTTCACCGCGCTCACCATCGGCGGCACCTGCTCGATCTCGCCGCAAAACTGCGGCAACACGGCCAAAAGGTCGTCCGCCGTAAGCGCCGCCAGCTTTTCCGGCGGGCAGATCGCCGTCACCTCGCCCCAACGGTCGAAAGTGGCGGTGGCGGCGCCGAAAGTGATCTCGCCCCGATAGGTTTTGGGGAGCGCCGCAAAATATTCCGCCAGCCGGGTCGCCTTGCCCACGCAGACAGGCAGAACGCCGGTCGCCTGCGGGTCCAGCGTGCCGGTGTGGCCCACCTTGGTGCGGCGGGGCAGATGCCGACGCAGCACGGCCACCACGTCGTGCGACGTGTAGCCGGCCGGTTTGTAGATATTCAGAAAACCGGCCGGGGCAGCGGCCTGCTCCGGCGCGGTCATTGCTTTTGCTCCACGGCGGCGATAAGCTGCTCCGCCGCCGGCAATATCTGCGGGATAACGTCCGCCAGACGGCCCGCTATGGTGCAGCCGCTGGCCGCATGGTGGCCGCCGCCACCGTATACCGCCGCCAGCGCGCCCACGTTATAGCCGTTTCTGGCGCGGAAGGACACCTTAACGACCGGCTCTTCGCCCGGCTTGATGCGCTCGTCGAAGAATATGCCGACTTTGACGCCCTCCAGCAGCATGGTCTGCCCGGCTATGCCGTCGGTATCCTCCGGTTTAGCGCCGAGCCGCCGCTTAGTCTCCTCGCTAAGCGCGCACCAGACCAGCTTGTGATCCAGCGAGCAGCTAAGGTTAGACATCGCCTCGCCCAGCAGCCGCAGATGTTCATACGAGCGCGATTCAAACAGCTGGATACGCATCTCCTCCAGGCTTATGCCCTTGGCGCGCAGCCGGGCCGCGATCTCAAACGTATGCGTGCGGGTGTTGGTGAAGCGAAAGCCCCCGGTATCGGTGCAGATAGCCGTATAGAGGCAGCGCGCGATGTCGATATCCGGCTCGACGCCCAGCGCCTGCAGCAGCCAGAAGATCAGCTCGCCGGTGGCCGCCAGCTTGCCGTCGATGATAGATACGGCGGGGATATCGTCCCGCAGCGCGTGATGATCCAAAATAAGCAGGGGCGTCTCGGGCAGGTATTTATCCACCCAGCCGTCGCCCGTGCGGGAAAGCGCCGCGCAATCCACCAGTATCAGCAGCTGCGGCGTAAAATCCACCGCGGCCGGCTTTAATATCGCCGCCGCCCCCGGCAGAAAATTCAAGTGCTGCGGCACGTCGTCCTGAAAGACCACGCGCGGCCGCTTGCCCAGGCGCTGCAGGGCCAACGAGAGCCCCAGCGTGCTGCCCAGCGTATCGCCGTCCGGCGAAACGTGCCCGGCGATCAGTATATCCGTCGCGCCCTCGATCAGCTTAACGGCCGGGGCAAAATCATAATCGGCAAAACTGCACATATCATTCCTCCGTCAGATCCCCGGCGCGGCCGCGTTCGCGCTCGTAGGCGTCCAGCATCTCGGTTATTTTGAAGCCGGCCTCGATACTGTGATCGTCCACGAACACCAGCTCCGGCACGGTGCGGGTATTCAGCCGCTTGGCCAGCTCGCTGCGGATATGCCCGGCCGCCTGTTTTAAGGCCGGCATAGTTTCGTCGCCGCCGCCGGCCGCCAGGTGGCTGACATAGACCTTGGCGCGCTCCAGCTCGTTATCGACCTGCACCGCCAGCACCGAAACGAGCGCCAGGCGCGGGTCTTTCATATGGCGGATAATATCGGAGATCTCCCGCAGAAGCTCCTCCGACAGCCGCCGGTTCCTGTATCGAGCCATAATTTCTCCTTATCGCAGATATTAGTTGCAGATATTCTTACAGTTCCTCGCGGGCGGTCTCCTCCATCACGAACGCTTCGATGACGTCGCCCTCTTTGATATCGTTGTAATTTTCGATGCCGATACCGCACTCAAAGCCCTGCACGACCTCTTTCACGTCGTCTTTGAAGCGCTTCAGCGAGGCCAACTTGCCCTGGAAGATGATCACGCCGTCGCGGATAATGCGCACCTCGGCGTTTCTGGTGATCTTGCCCTCCAGCACGTAGCCGCCGGCCACCAGGCCCACCTTCGGCACGCGGAAAGTGCTTCTGACCTCCACCTGGCCCAGCCACGTCTCTTTAAGCTCTGGCGCCAGCAGGCCCACCATGGCCTTCTTCACGTCCTCGATCGCGTCGTAGATCACGCTGTAGAGGCGCATATCCACCATAGCCGCTTCGGCGGCCTTTCTGGTCTGCGCGTCCGGCCGCACGTTGAAGCCGATGATGATAGCGTTGCTCGCGTCGGCCAGCATAACGTCGGATTCGTTGATAGCGCCCACGCCGACGTGGATAATGTTCACCTTTACTTCGTCCGTGCCCAGCTTCTCCAGCGACTGGCTGATAGCCTCGACGGAGCCGCGCACGTCGGCCTTGATGATAACGTTGAGTTCCTTGACTTCGCCCTCGGATATCTGGGCGAACAGATCGTCCAGCGAGACGCGGGAGGATTTGCGCATTTCCTCCTCGCGCTTTTTAACGGCCTGTATCTGCGCGGCGTAACGCGCGTCTTTTTCGTCCTTGATAGCGATGAACGTCTCGCCGGCCTCCGGCACTTCCGCAAAGCCCAAAATCTCCACCGGCATGGAGGGGCCGGCGGCGCGTATGGACTTGCCGCTGTCGTCGTTCATGGCGCGCACCTTGCCGAACACGCTGCCGGCAACGATAGTCTCGCCCACCTTCAGAGTGCCTTTTTGGATCAGCAGAGTGGCCAGCGGGCCGCGGCTGCGGTCCAGCTTGGCCTCGATGACCGTGCCGCGGGCCTGCCGCTTCGGGTTGGCCTTCAGCTCCGCCACCTCCGCCACCAGCAATATCATTTCCAGCAGCGTCTCGATACCCTCGCCCTTTTTGGCGGAAACCGGCACCATAATGGTGTCGCCGCCCCAGTCGTCGGCCACCAGTTCGTATTCCATCAGCTGCTGCTTGACCTTTTCCACGTTCGCGCCGGGCTTATCTATCTTGTTGATCGCCACGATGATCGGCACGTTCGCCGCCTTGGAGTGGTTGATAGCCTCGATAGTCTGCGGCATGATGCCGTCGTCGGCCGCCACCACCAAAACGGAGATATCCGTCACCTGAGCGCCGCGGGCGCGCATGGCGGTGAACGCCTCGTGGCCCGGCGTATCCAGGAAGGTGATCTTCTTGCCTTTTATCTCCACCTGATAAGCGCCGATATGCTGCGTGATGCCGCCGGCCTCGGTGGAAGTCACCTTGGTGTTGCGGATAGCGTCCAAAAGCGAGGTCTTGCCGTGGTCGACGTGGCCCATAACGGTGACTACCGGCGGGCGCTCCTTGAGGTCGCGCGGATTGTCTTCTTCCTCGCCCAAAATTTCCACGATCTTTTCCTGGCGCACTTCCACTTCCACGCCGAATTCGTCCGCCACCAGCACGGCGGTGTCGGAATCCAGGCTCTGGTTGATCGTCGCCATAATGCCCAGCTCGAACAGCTTTTTGATGACCTCGCTGGCCGTTTTGTGCATACTTTTCGCCAGCTCGGAAAGTATGATCGTCTCGCCGATCACGACCTTTTTCGGCGTGGCCGGGGCGATCTCCACCTTCTGACGCTTCTGTTCCTTATATTTGTTGCGCGGCCGGTTTTTGTTGCTGCGCTCCATGCGGCTCATCTTGTCGCCGCCGAAGTTCTGGTCGCGCCGGTCGTTCTTCTTTTTGTCGGGGCGGCGGCTGTCCGGCTTGGCCGGGGCCTGCGGCGGCGTATAAACGACCTCCACCCCCGCGGGGCGGGTCTGCCTTCCGCCGCGACTGCGGTTATCCTGCGGACGAGCCTGCGCTCCCCGGCTGTCGCCGCGGCGGTTGTCGCGGTTATCCCGGCTATCGCGGTTATCCCGATTATCCCGGGCCGCCGGTTTGCCGGCCGGGCGAGAGCTGCCGCCGGCTGCGGCGGCCGGCCGCTCGGATTGGGTACGGGCGGCGGGTTTTTTCGCCTCCGGCTGCGGTCTGGCGGCAGGAGTTTCCGCCGGCTTGGCGGCGGGTTTGGCTGCCGGCTGCGGTTCGGGCTTCGTTTCCGGTTTGGCCGCCTCGGGCTTGGCTGCCGGTGCGGGCGCTGCCTCCGCCGGCGCTGCGGGCTGCGGCGCTGCGGGCTGCGGCGCCACAGCCCGCA
>CANQSW010000033.1 GCA_947626615.1 uncultured Peptococcaceae bacterium
TTCAACTTTCTGGACGAGGTTGAAATCCCCGCTCTTGAACAGTCTGTCACCCTTGAACAGACCTACGGACGCAGAAAAACGGCGTGACACATCGTCACGCCGCCCTCTGCGGCAAAATAGTTACTTGTCACTATTAGCCCTTGGTATCCGGGGCTTGCTTTTGCTTTTTTCAGGCTTCGTCCTCGGCGCTCTCGGCCGGAACCGCGCCGTCCGTCTGCTCTTTATTCAGATGCAGCACGTGGCGGTTGGCCGCGTCTCCGGCCAGGGCCGCGTTGGCGTTGGCCAGCAGCAGCTTGATACGGTTCTCCTGATTGGTGCGCGACGCGCCGGGGTCGTAATCGACGGCGATGATGTTAGCGCCGGGGCAGCGGTTTTTGACGGCGCGGATCATGCCCTTGGCCACGATGTGATTCGGCAGGCAGCCGAACGGCTGGGCCGAGACGATGTTGTTCACGCCGTGCTCGATCAGATCGATCATCTCGCCGGTGAGCAGCCAGCCTTCGCCCATTTTCACGCCCTCGCCGATACAGCCCTTGGCCGCCGCGCGCACCTCGTCGAAGCTGCTGGGGGGCATAAAATCGCTGTGGTGGCGGATAACTCGGGCCATCAGCGTCTGGCCGCTGATCAGCAGGTCGAAGAAGCGCTTTTTGAACACGTTGCCAAGCGTCGGCCCGTTATACAGCTTGGCGTCCACAAACGTGTTGTTCAGCGAATAGAACATAAAATCCAGCACGCCGGTCACCACGGGCTGCGCGCCCTGCGAGATCAGGTAATTCTCCAGATCGTTGTTGCCCAGCGGCGCGTATTTCATATAAATTTCGCCGACGATGCCCACCTTGGGCTTTTTTTCGTCCCGCAGGCGTATCTGCTTGAAGGCGTTCAAAATGCGCAGATAATTCTTTTTCAGGTGGATATAGCTGCCGTTGGCGAAGCTCTGATCCAGCTGGTTGGTGAGGATATCTATGACTTTATCGGTGTGGCCGGGGATCACCTCGTACGGCTTGGTCTGGTTTTTCAGCCAGAGCATCATGTCGCCGTAGAAGCAGGCGAACAGCGCCTTCAGCAGCATGGCCTTGGTGATGACGAGGCCGGAGGCCTGAAGGCTGTCCAGCCGCATGGCGATGACGGGGATATGCGAGAGGCCGTTTTTCTCCAGCGCTTTGCGCAGCAGATAAACGTAGTTGGAGGCGCGGCAGCCGCCGCCGGTCTGCGGCAGCAGCACGGCGATACGTTCAAGGTCGTATTTGCCGCTTTTTATCGCGTCCAGCAGCTGGCCGATAGCGAGCAGCGCCGGGTAGCAGGTGTCGTTATGTACGTTCTGCAGGCCCTGCTCGGTGACGGCGTAGCTGGTGTTTTCCAGAAATTCAATGTTATAGCCCTGCCGGTGGAAGATGCCCTGTATCAGCTTAAAGTGTATGGGCAGCATCTGCGGCACTAAAATGGTGTAATCCTCTTTCATCTCGGCGGAGAAACCGGGGTTGCTGACGACGTGCTCGCGCAGCGGCATTTCCAGCTCTTCCTTTTCCGCCTTGTTGGAAAGCAGCTCCAGCCCGGCGGAGAGATGCTCGGCCAGCTTGTTGTTTGGTATCACGAAGCGGCGGTGCTGCCGGATATTGTAGGGGACGTGGGTGCTGTGGCGCAGCTCGCCCTGCTTATACTGCACCAGCTTCGGACGGCGTTGGGGCTGCTTGGCCGGGGCGTCGTCGTCGATATCCTGGCCCAGCTCACGCAGATGCGAGAGCAGCACCTTATCCAGCCATTCGGCCAGCTGGGGCTTGTTTTCCGGTTTAGAGTCGGGCGTGAGCTTTTCCTCAGTCATTGTTTACCGCCTCCTTTTGCGCCAGAGCTGCCGCTTCGCGCGTTTCCATTGCGGCCAGCAGGCTGCGCGCTCTTATTTTGGTCGCCGCCAGATTGTTGATCTCGTCGATCTTCAGCTGCGTGTAAATTTTGCCGTTGCGCTCCAGGATATCTTTCAATTCGTCGGTGGTGATAGCGTCCAGCCCGCAGCCGAAACTCACCAGCTGCACCAGCTGCATATTCGGGTGGCGGCAGACGAAGCGCGCCGCGTTATACATACGGGTGTGGAACGTCCATTGGTTCAGCACGTTGACCTTCTGCGAATAGGCCAGGTCGGTCAAAACGCGCTCGGCCAGCACCACGAAGCCCAGCGAATTGAACATTTTATCGATGCTGTGGTTGATCTCGCGGTCCACGTGATAGGGCCGCCCGGCCAGCACCACGATCTTCCGGCCCTTGGCCTCGGCCTCGCGCAGGGCTTGCAGCCCATACGTCTCGACCTCGCCCCAGAACGCCTTATAGATGTTCCAGGCCTCGTTGGCCGCGTTCATGCACTGCGAAATGGTGAAGTTGAAGTAAGGGTATTTTTTGGCGATATCGTAGAAGTTGCCGGCCAGCATACTGCGGTTGGCCAGGCTCAGATACGGGTAGATGAAATCTACTTTTTCCAAGTCCGTCACGTTGGCGGCCAAAAGCTCCGGGTAATACGCCACCACCGGGCAGTTATAATTCTTGTCGCCGCGTTTTTCGTCGATGTTATAGCTGGAGCAGGGGTAGAAGATAGCGTCCACGCCGCGGGCCAGCAGCCGCATGATGTGGCCGTGCGCCAGCTTGGCGGGATAGCAGACGGTGTCGGAGGGGATAGTGAACTGGCCCTCGGCGTATAGCTGCCGCGAGCTTTCACCCGATATCACCACGTTGACGCCAAGCCGCGAGAAGAAGGCGTACCAGAACGGCAGATTCTCCCACATATTCAGCACCAACGGGATACCCACGGTGGGCCGCCCCGGCTGGAAGTTGGCCTCGGCGTCCTCGATCAGCCGGCGGAAGTTTTCGTTGATATGCTCATAGACGTTCGGCAGGTCGTTCTGCTTGCCGGAGACGCCTCTTTCGCATTTGTTGCCGCTGATGAAGCGCCGCCCGCCGGGGAAGATATTGATCGTCAGGCTGCAATGGTTGGCGCAGCCCTGGCAGGTGGTGGGTATGGCCTTATGCTGGAAGGCCGCCACCTCGTCAGGCGAAAGCAGAGAGGTCTCCGTCCGGCCCAGCTCCCGGTGGCGATTCCTCGCGTAGAGCGCCGCGCCGAACGCGCCCATCAGCCCCGCGATATCCGGCCGCACCACGTTATGGCCCAGCTCGCGCTCAAAGCTCCGCAGCACCGCGTCGTTCAGGAAGGTGCCGCCCTGCACCACGATGTTTTCGCCCAGATCCTTGGCGCTGTGGACGCGCAGCACCTTATAAATGGCGTTTTTCACCACGCTGATAGCCAGCCCCGCGCTCACGTCGGCCACGGCGGCCCCGTCGCGCTGCGCCTGCTTGACGGAAGAATTCATAAACACCGTGCAGCGGGAACCGAGATCGACCGGGCGTTCGGCGAACAGCGCCAGCCGGGCAAATTCCGCCGGCGTGTGGCCCAGCGCCTCGGCAAACGTCTGGATAAACGAGCCGCAGCCGGAGCTGCACGCCTCGTTCAGCACGATATGGTCGATAGTGTCGTTGTGTATGGTGAAGCATTTCATGTCCTGCCCGCCGATGTCGATGATGTAATCGACTTTCGGATTGAAGAAATGCGCCGCCGTAAAGTGCGCCACCGTCTCCACCAGGCCGTAATCGACGTTGAAGGCGTTTTTCACCAGCTCTTCGCCATAGCCCGTCACCGCGCCGGCCTTCAAGCGGATATTTTCGCCCAGCTTGGCGTAGACGGCCAGCAGCTGCTCCTGGATTATCGGCAGGGGGTTGCCCTTGTTGCTGGCGTAGAAGGTATAGAGCAGCTCGCCGTTTTCGCCCACCAGCGCCAGCTTGCTGGTGGTGCTGCCCACGTCGATGCCAAGATAAGCGTCGCCCCGATAGGCGGCGATATCCGCGCGCGGCACGCTGTCTTTGGCGTGGCGGGCGGTAAATTCGGCGTATTCCGCCTCGTCCTGGAAAAGCGGCGGCAGAAAACGGCTTTTGCCTTGCAGAGACTTGTGATTTTGCAGCGCCTGCCGCAGCGTTTTATAATCGAACGTCTCCGGCTGGCCGTCGGCATAGACGGCCGCGCCCAGCGCTACGAAATATTGCCCCAGCTCCGGGAAGACGGCGTTTTCCGGCGTAAGGCGCAGCGTCTCGATAAAGCGTTCGCGCAGGCCCAGGTTGAAGCTGAGCGGCCCGCCTAAAAAAAGCACGCGCCCCAAAATGCGCCGCCCCTGCGCCAGGCCGGTTATCGTCTGTTCGGCCACCGCCTGATAAATGCTGGCGGCGATATCCTCCTTGGCCGCGCCCTGATTGATCAGCGGCTGGATATCCGTTTTGGCGAACACGCCGCAGCGCGAGGCGATGGGGTAGATCTTTTTGTGCGCCAAGGCCAGCCTATCCAGCTCCTCCACCGAGACGTTCAGCAGCGTGGCCATTTGGTCGATGAACGCGCCCGTGCCGCCGGCGCAGGTGCCGTTCATGCGCTCCTCCACGCCGCCGGTGAGGAAAAGTATCTTCGCGTCCTCGCCGCCCAGCTCGATCACCACGTCGGTCTGCGGCTCCAGCTCCCGCACCGCGCCGGAGAGGGCGTAGACCTCCTGCACGAAGGGTATGCCGCAGGCTTCGGCCAGAGACATTCCGGCCGAACCGGTTATGGCGGCCTTCACTTTTTTGTCCTTCAAAAGCAGCGGCAGCTCGTCCATAATATCGGCCAGCTTTTCGCCGATGCGCGAGCCGTGCCGCATATAGGTGGAATATAGCAGCTCGCCGGCGTCGTCGATCACCACGGCCTTGATCGTGGTGGATCCGATGTCGATACCAAGTTTATAACACATAAAGCGATGACCTCCGCCCCAGAAAACTTAACGCCGCGCGTCGCCTTGACGCTCGCGCTATAATATAGAAGAAAGACCGCGGGGATATGTCAATTCCGGCAAAGGTGGCAGAAAGCCCCGTTTTGCGGGCGTTTGCGGCCTGCCGCCGCCGCTCTTCCGGCAGATTTCATTCCTATTATAGTACAAGGTTCGGCAAAAAGCTACTTTTATTTTGTCTTTGGGGAAAATTAACTTGTCAGCCGCGGGGAAAAATAGTATAATTATTGCAGTATCCGCTGCTTTTTGCCGGCTCTGCCGATAAGACCGGGCCAAAAACGGCAGCTTATGGAGGAGGGCGTGTCGATGTCGCCGCTGGTCAATATCGTTATAAATCTGCTGGTGTGGGTGGTGGTCATCGTGGCTATCATCGCCATATTCGTCAGCAAATCGCACGAAAAGCCGCTGGAATGGCCGGAGCTTGCCGACTACGGCGAGGAAAAGGAGATCTGGTTGGAGGGCATGGCCGATCTCGACTTTTTTCCGCAGTACGGCTATCACCGTTACCGCGACGTGTACTTAAATATGCGGCGTATCCCTATCGTGGTGGTGGAGCCGCAGATCGTCAACGGCCAGCTGGCCTATCATTTCTATGACGTTAAGACCGGCGAGGAGGGGTTCGACCTGCCGGAATCCGTGCTGCTGCTGGGGCGGGATAAGCCGGCCAAGATAACCTCTATCTAAGCGCGGCAAAATTTTGGCGCAATAAAACGGAGAGAGCTTTTCAGGCTCTCTCCGTTTTTCTGTCAAAAGAGTTTTTTATTCGGCCTTTTCCAGCACGCGCATATCGACGAGCCACCGCATCAAGCGGCCGCACCAGCCCTCGATCAGCGCCCGATATTCCGCCGCGGTCACTTTTGCGCCGCCCCGGCCCATCACGTCGTAGATCACGCTGGCCTCTTTGATCTGGCAGGGCCAGTCGGCCAGGCCGTTGGCCAGATAAAACGCCCGGCGCTTTGCGCGCTCCGCCGCGTTGGGGGCCTGCTCGTCCAGCTGCTCCCGCGCGAGGAAGATGCGCTTTTCCGGGAATCTTTGCCACAGCGCCTGCAAGATAGCGCTGCCATAGCCCTGCCCGCGCAGCTTTTCCGCCACCGCGAAATAAAACAGATACAGCAGATCCCGATATTGCACCAGATAAGCGAACCCGGCGAAGCGTTCCGCGTCATAAGCGGCCAGCATCTGCGCCTTGCCGCGTAGGGCCCGGCGGCGCAGCAGGCAAAAGGGCGCGCGCTCGTCGTCGGGGAAGGCCGTTTGATACAGCGCGCCGACCTCCCGCCAGGCCGCCTTGTCCGTTTTGATATCCCGCAAAAGCAGCTCCATTTTCCGCACCTCCGTATAAAGTCTAACACAAGCGGCGCGCATAGTCAAACGCCGCCCTGGGCAGATTAGCAGCAGAAGAGGTGATGAAAAATGCCGATAAAAACGGACGACGGCCGCAGCCGCAAAAGCAAAATGAAGCGCCGCACCGCCGGCTGGGAGGCCGCCAAAGACGAGATCGCCAAGGAGCTCGGCCTGTGGGACAAGGTGCAGCGCGAGGGCTGGGCCAGCCTGACGGCGGCGGAAAGCGGCAAACTGGGCGGCGTGCTCTCCGGCCGCTATCCCGGCAAGGCTCCCAAACGGCCGCCGCAGGGCGCTGGCGGCAAAAGCGCGGCAGGCAAAGGCGCGGAATAAGCGGCTTATTGCCTGAATTTGTTGCAAGAAAAGCGCCCGCCGCCGCCGCAAACTGACAAGTTTTCCGCCCGGGCCGCGTTATAATTGGCGTATGGCAAGGGGGTGAGGGCGTGGCGTATACCGTCTATGCGGACGTGCTTTGGCTGGTGAATTTCGGCATGGATATCGCGCTTTTGTGGGCGACGGGCCGCTTTGGCGGCTTTGTGTTCGGCTGGGGGCGCGGGCTGCTGGCCGCTGGGCTTGGCGCTTTTTACGGCGTGGGGCTGGTCTATCCCGCGCTTGCCCCGCTCTATATCATGCCGCTGCCGCTGCTGTTCTCGCTGCTGCTGCTGCGGGTGGGCTTCGGGCGGTTGCCGCTGCGGCGGTTTATCGTTCTGACGCTGTGCTTTTACGTCGTCAGCTTTTGCATGGGTGGCGCGGCGTTGGCGGCGCGGGCCCTGCTGGCGCGTTACGCCGCGGGGCATAAGCTGATCTGGCTGCTGCCGGCGCTCCTTTTGGCGGCGGGGCTGGCGGCGCTGGGCGTTAGCTGGTGGCGGCGGCAGCTTTGGCAAAACGGCCAGATCGTGCGGGCGGAGCTGGCCTTTGCCGGGCGTAGGCTCTCTCTGCCCTGCTTTTTGGACAGCGGCAACCGCCTGCGCGAGCCGGCCAGCGGGCGGCCCGTGCTGCTGGCGGAATTTGCGGCGGCGGCCGCTCTGCTGCCCCCGGCGCTGGCGGAGGCGTTGGCGGCGGCCCTGCGGGAAAATGGCGATACCTTTCGCCCGCAGGAGATCTGGCGGCGGTTCGCCTCCTGCCCCTGGGGCGGGCGGCTGGCGCTGCTGCCGTACCGCACGGTGGGCGAGGCCGGCCGGCTGACTCTGGGTTTTCTGCCAGACGAAGCGGCGTTTTATCTGGCGGACGGGAGAAAAATCGAACCGGAACAGACGCCGCTGCTCGCGTTCGGCCTGGCGGATTTTGGCGGTCTGGCCGGGGCGCGGGCGATAATCGCGCCGGAGGCCGTATTTGGCGGCAATATGCCCTACGATAACATATGGGAGGAGCGGCTGGAAGCATGAAGCAGGCAGAGCGGCTTGAGGAGATGTCGGCGGGCTGGCTGGCGCGGCTGCGGAGCTGGCTGGCCGGCTGTTGGCGGCACATTTTGGGCGAGGAGGCGGGCGTATATTACGTGGGCGGCGGCGAATCGCTGCCCGCGCCGCTTTCCGCTGAAGAAGAGCGCGAGCTGATGCGGCGGCTGGCGGCGGGGGATACCGCCGTCCGCAGTCAACTGATCGAACACAACCTGCGGCTGGTGGTCTATATCGCGCGGAAGTTTGAAAACACCGGGCTGGGGCTGGAGGATCTGGCCTCGATCGGTACTATCGGCCTGATCAAGGCGGTGAACACGTTCGACCCGGCCAAAAAGATAAAGCTCGCCACCTACGCTTCCCGCTGTATCGAAAACGAAATACTGATGACGCTGCGGCGCAGCAGCAAGCTGAAAAGCGAAGTCTCGTTCGACGAGCCGCTGAATATCGACTGGGACGGCAACGAGCTGCTGCTCTCCGACGTGCTGGGCACGGACGGCGACGTCATCTACCGCGAGCTGGAGGAGGAAGTGGACCGTAAATTGCTGCGCCAGGCTATCGCCAGCCTCTCGGCGCGGGAAAAAAAGATAGTGGAGCTGCGCTTCGGCCTGTTCGGCCAAAAGCCGCTGACGCAAAAGGAGGTGGCGGATCTGCTCGGCATCTCGCAGTCTTACATATCGCGGTTGGAAAAGCGCATCTTCAGCCGCCTGAAGAAGGAGATGAGCCGGCTGGAATAGGCGCGGATAAGCGACTTTTCTGCCAGAAGTTGACGGCGCAGGAACCGAATATTTGCCTCGCTTTGCGGCCATAATCTGGTTGACGGCAAAAACGAGATAACGGCGGAGGCGACGGCGATGCGTAAGGTGGAGATCTGCGGCGTGAACACGGCCAAGCTGCCGGTGCTTGGCAACGAGGAGATGCGCGGGCTTTTCGGCGCGGCCAAGCAGGGCGATAAGGCGGCGCGGGATAAGCTGGTGCAATGCAACCTGCGGCTGGTGCTTTCAATAGTGCAGCGCTTCGGCAGCCGCGGCGAGAACCCGGACGATCTTTTTCAGGTGGGCTGTATCGGCCTGCTGAAAGCGATAGATAATTTCGATCTTTCGCTGAACGTGCGCTTTTCCACCTACGCCGTGCCGATGATCATCGGCGAGATCAGGCGCTACCTGCGGGACAACAACGCTATCCGCGTCAGCCGTTCCGTGCGCGATCTGGCGTATAAGGCGCTGGCGGCTCGCGATCAGCTGGCGGCGGAAAAGGGCCGCGAGCCGAAAATAGAGGAAGTGGCGGAACGCCTCGCTATGCCGGCGGAGCAGATAGTCTTCGCGCTGGACGCTATCGCCGAGCCGATCTCGCTGTTCGAGCCCATTTATAACGACGGCGGCGACCCTATCTATGTGGTCGATCAGGTGCGGGACGAAAAGGCGGGCGACCAGCTTTGGACGGAGCAGCTGGCGATCTCCAACGCCCTCGCCGCGCTGAACGAACGCGAGCAGAAAATAATCGGCCTGCGCTTTTTCGTCGGCAAGACGCAAATGGAGGTGGCGGCGGAGATAGGCATCAGCCAGGCGCAGGTGAGCCGGCTGGAGAAAAACGCGCTGCTGCGCCTGCGCAAATACGTCTAGCGTATAAAGCCGCCGCCCGCTTCTAAGCGGGGCATATCCGCCATATATATAGCCCGGAAGTCGGTTTCCGGTGGTGGCGAAATGAAAGTTAAATTTGCTCCGATCAGCCTGCGGTCTGCCCGGCGGCTGCTGCGTGCGCGCAGCCTGCTGGCGGTGCTGCTGGCTTTTGCTTTGGTGCTGGCGGGGGCGGGCGTCGGGCGTCGCCCGGCCGGCCCGGCGGAAGACGCTCTGGCGCTGGCGCTGCTGGGCAAGGTCATCGTTATCGACGCGGGGCACGGCGGTTTTGACCCCGGCGCGGTGGGGGTAACCGGCACGCTGGAAAAGGACGTGAATCTGGCGGTGAGCCGCCGGGTGGCCGCGCTGCTGCGGCAGGTGGGGGCCAGCGTGGTGGAAACGCGGACGGAGGACGCGGCGCTTGCCGCCGCCAAACGGGACGATATCCGGCGGCGGGTGGCGATAGCGGAGGAGGCCGGGGCGGATCTTTTCGTCACCATTCAGGCCAACAGCATACCCCAGCCGCAGTATCGCGGCGGCCAGGTCTTTTATGCGGCGGGCAGCGCCGAGGGGCAGGGCCTCTCCGAGAGTATCCAGCGATCGCTGGCCTCCGTGCTGCAAAACACCGACCGCCAGGCCAAATCTATCCAGAACATATACGTCGTGAACGCGCTGGCCATTCCCGCCGTGGTGGTGGAGGTGGGTTTTCTCTCCAACCCGGAGGAAGAGCGTCTGCTGGCCGACTCGGCTTATCAGCAGCTGGCGGCCTACGCGGTGTTTTTGGGCATAATCGGTTATTATGCCGATCAGCCGGTGGCCGGATTTTAGGCGGCAGATATTGTCAGGCGTATTTGGCGGCCGCAAAAAAGGGTTTGCGCGAATTATGCCGAATTAAATCGCAGTAAATTTTTTCGGTTTGGAGACGTTTTTCATGCGAGAATATTCGGCGCGCCCGCAGGTGGAGCGCGGCGAGGCGGCCTTTTGGCACCGCCTGCCGGAGGGCGCGGCCGGCTGCGATCTCTGCCCCCGCTTCTGCGAGCTGGCGCCGGGGGAACGCGGCTGGTGCGCCACGCGCTATAACCGTTCCGGGCGCATTTGGGCGGCCAATTACAACTGGCTGTCCATTCTGCAGTTCGCCCGGGTGGAAAGCATACCGCTGGCGGAATACTTGAGCGGCGGCGCGGTGCTGAAGCTGGGCTCTTTTGGCTGCAACTTTCAGCCGCCCGGCGGCGAGCGCGAGCAGTTCGGCGCGGAGGCCGGCTCGGGCCGCAGCATTTACCCGCGCGATATCGTGAACATCTGTATGAATCTGGCGCCGCAGGGGCTGGTGGGCGCGGCGTTCGCTTATGCTGAACCCCTGCTCTGGTACGAGTTCGTGCTGCAGACGGCCATGCTGCTGAAAAAATGCGATATGCGCTGCATCGTCGCCACGGCGGGCTTTGTGAACCCCCGGCCGCTGACCGAGCTTATTCCCTATCTGGACGCGGCGCGCTTCGACCTTTTCAGCTTCGACCCGCTTTTTTACCGCGAAAATATGCACATACAATTCGAGCCTGTGCTGCGTTCGCTGAAGCTGCTGCACGACAGCCCCGTGCATCTGGAAGTGGCGACGCCCGTGATCTTTGGCAAAAACGACGATCCCATCATGCTCGCCGCGCTTTCCGCCTATCTGGCCGAGGCTTTCTCGCCGGAGCTGCCCTATCACCTGATCGCGCCGCAGCGGGAGTTGACCGAGGCCGAAAAAGAGCGCCTTATGCAGTGCGCCGACGCGGCCGGCCGTAATCTACACCGTGTATATTTATCTTAAACGGCAGGTTTTTGATAAAATATACACGGTTTTTGCATATTATAGCAAATAAACGCTTGCAATTTGCCCGAAGTGGGTATATAATGTGCTTTATAACGGCTGGAAGGAGCGTGAACTTTATGCTAAAAGCGGCTATCGTAGGGGCGGCCGGTTATGCCGGCGGCGAGGCGATACGCCTTTTGTCCCGCCACCCGCAGGTGGAGCTGGGGGCGCTTTTTGGCCACAGCAACGCCGGGCAGCGGCTGGCGGATATATCGCCGTGGTTCTATCAGCAGGTCGACCTGCCGGTGGAAGAAATGAATATCGACCGGCTGGCGGAGTTCGACGTGGCGATACTGGCCCTGCCGGCGGGTATCTCCGCCAACACGGCGGCGGAGCTTCTGGCCCGCGGCACGAAGGTCATCGATCTTGGCGCGGATTTCCGCTTTGACGACGCGGCGGTCTATGAGGCGTGGTACAAAACGGCCCACCCGCACCCGGAGCTTTTGCCGCAGGCGG
>CANQSW010000034.1 GCA_947626615.1 uncultured Peptococcaceae bacterium
CGCCAGGTCTATCTTGCCGTCCAGCAGCGCCTGCTCGATCTCGCGGACGAAAACGCCCTTGGCGTCCATTTCGTGCAGGGGCTTGTCCTGTATCAGGTCGCCCTGCGTTTTGATGACGACTATCTCGGTAAGAAGCCCCGGGTTGGCGGCCGTGAGCGCCGCGGCCACCTGTTCAGTCTGGGTCAGGGCCAGCCTGCTCCCTCTGGAGCCGATCAATAATTTCATCGCAGTTTCCTTTCTGCTCCTGCCAGATCGCGTTGAAAGCGGCGGCGGGTGCTGCCGCCAGTTTGTCCAGCAGGCGTTTTTTGGCGGCCGCGTCGTTGGCGCAGCGTTTGATTATCTGCTGCCGCACGGCGGCAAGCCGCGCCACCGTGTCCGCGTCGTAATTGGCCAGCAGCGCGGCTATCTCGTTTTTTATCCGTTTGGTCAGAAAGGGCGCTTGCCCGTCGCTGGCTATGGCCGCCGTAAAGCCGCCGCCGCGCGCCACGCCCGGCAGTATAGCGCTGCCCTCGGCGGGGGCGGAGGCGGAATTGCAGAGCACGTTTTTGGTGGCCGCCAGCCGTGCCGCCGCGCTGTTTATGGCCGGGTCGCCCGCCGCCGCCACGATCAGCCGAAAGCCGTCGATATCCGGCGGGGTGGCCGGGTCGAACGCCTGCCGCAGCCAGGTGTGCGGGATATCCCGCCAGTCGGCCTCGCTTTTTTCCGGCGCCAGCAGAGTGATGAGCGCGCCGCCTTTAGCCAGCTCCGCCGCCTTGCGCGCGCCGATTGGGCCGCCGCCGATTACCAGCACCTTTTGCCCGTTCATATCCAAAAATATCGGTGTGTACATGATAAGACCTCTTAACGCGCCTGCCGCTGCTCCGTCTCGAACAGCTCGGAGAGCACCTGCGAATAATGCTCGCGCTTTTGCGGGTCGTCCATCGCTTTCAGGCTTAATATCGGGTTCTGCACGGCTTTGCGCACCGCCGCCTGCAGCGTGCGGCTGATGATCTGCTTTTCGCGGTCGCTGACGTCGATCTTGCGGAAGAGATATTTCAGGTGCGCTTCAGCTATTTCGTCTACCGAATTGTTCAGCGATTGTATCACGTTATCCTGTTCGGCGCGGGCCGCCCAGGCGATATATTCTGCCACGTAGCGCTCTATGTACGCCTCGGCCCGGGCGGAAAGCTGATCGCGTTCGGCCAGCCCGGCCGCCGCCTGCTGCTTCAAAACGTCGATGTTGGCGACGTGATAGTTGGGCAGGGCGGCGATCTCCTCGTCGATATTGCGCGGTATCGACATATCCAGCATATAGCAGGGTGTTTGCCGCTTGGGCATCGCCTGCTTTTTGATCAGCAGATGCGGGCAGGAGGTGGCGGCCACCAGCAGGTCGATATCCTGCACCAGCTCCGCCGCCCGGCTGCTCGGCTGATATTCCACGTTGTTCAGCTCCCGGCAGGTGGCCAGAGCGTCGGCGGAGCTGCGGTTGCAGATGATGATCTTGGCAAAGGGGCGATCCTTGGCGTATTGCAAAAACAGCTTGCCGATCTCGCCGAAGCCCAGCAGCAGCAGGCGTTTGCCCTCAAAACCGCCGCACTCCTGCTCCAGATACTTCAGGCCGATGTAGCCGGTGGAGATAGGTATCTCCGAGATTTTCAGCTCGGTCTTGATCTCCTTGGCGCATTTTATGGCCTCCTGGAACAGGCGGTTGAAATATTTGTCCGTGTTGTGGAAGTTATGCGCGAACTCATACGCCTCCTTCACCTGGCGGAGTATTTCGTCCTCGCCGATCACGGCGGATTCCAGCCCCGCCGTCACGCGGAAGATATGGCGCAGCGCCTCCTCGCCGTGCAGCTGATAGACCAGCTCCTGATGCCCGGAGAGGCCGAAATAATCAACGTAGAGGCGGTAAAACTCACGGTTGGTGCGCGAGAGCTTCAGCTCGTCTTTGGTGTTTTGCAGATAATAGATCTCGCTGCGGTTGCAGGTGGAGAGTATCACGGCTTCCGCCGCGCCGTCGGCTAACAGCCGGGAGGAAAATTCCAGACTGTGGCTCTCGGAAAAAGCCGCCTTTTCGCGCACGGCGGCGTCGGCGCGATGGTCGATGCCTATAACAGAGATCTGCACTTGGGTCAATGCCTCCTTTGTCGGTATGCCGCGGCCTGACGCAGCAGGCTGGCGGCCAGCTCCGGGTTGCCCCAGAAGTGGAAATGCGGGTAGCCGCCCAGCGTGTTGGCGATCTGGTAGCCCTCCTGCCAGGTTTGGTTTTTGCCCGGCTTGCTCGCCTGATAGCGCGGCGGAAGATTAGCTTCGTCCACACGCTTGGTGTAATGGAACTCATGCCCGGTGATCGTGCCGGGGGCGGCGGCGGTGAGCGGCGTTCCTGCCGCGATCTCCGCCCGCATATAGCCGAAATGCTGCAGGCGGTCGGTCATCGTGAAATCGCACGGGAAAAAGCCGCACATTTTATGCGTCTCGCCCTGATAGGTCAAGCTGCGGCCCAGATAGATGAAGCCGCCGCATTCGGCGTAGCAGGGGAGGCCCGCCGCCAGCAGCTGCGCCAGCGCGGCGCGAAAGGCGGCGTTTTGCTCCAGAGCGGCCGCGTGAAGCTCCGGGTAGCCGCCGCCGAGATAGATTGCGTCGACATCGGGCGGCGCGGCGTCATGCAGCGGGCTGAACGGTATCAGCTCCGCTCCCAGCTGCTCGAACAGATCCAGATTGTCCTGATAATAGAAATTGAACGCTTCGTCCCGGGCAACGCCAAGGCGCACGGGCATGTCCGCCGCTTTGGGTAGCGGCGGGGCGGCTGTTGGCTGCGGCGCGCAGGCCGCGGCTTCAAGCAGGGCGGGCCAATCGCAGTTTTCTTGCAGGCAGTCGGCCACGGCGCTGAATTTGGCGGCAAGATCGTCGATCTCGCCGCTGCAGAAAAGCCCCAGATGCCGCTCGGAGAGGGCAAAGGCCGGGTCGTGCGGCAGCCAGCCCAGCACGGGCAGGCCGCAGTTGGTCTCGATTATATCCTTGAGATATTGGAAAAGCATGGCGGATTTCACGTTGTTCAGCAGCACGCCCGCGATCCTCACGCCCGGCGCAAAATCGCGGAAGCCGTTTACCAGCGCCGCCGCGGAAAGCGCCATGCCGCGCGCGTTCACCAGCAGCAGCACCGGCACGTCCAGCAGCTTGGCGACGTGGGCGGAGCTGCCGAAAATGCTCTGGGGCGAGAGGCCGTCAAACAGGCCCATAACGCCCTCGATCACCGCTATATCGGCGTCGGCGGCGTTTTTTTGGAACAGATAGCGCAGCGTTGCTTCCGGCAGCATAACGCTGTCCAGATTGCGGGAGGGGCGGCCGCAGAGCGCCGTGTGATACATCGGGTCGATGTAATCCGGCCCCACCTTGAATGGCTGCACCTTTAGCCCCTGGCGGCGCAGCGCCGTCATCAGGCCGCCGGCAAACATCGTTTTGCCGCTGCCGCTGCCGGCCGCCGCCAGCATAAAGGCCGCTTTTGCCATGGCTTCTCCTCGCTTTCCTGAAAATTATTTTTGATATATAACGCGGTCGATAGCCGCGAAGCTGGTGTATGCCGCGTCGTCCGCCTGGGGCCGCTCGATCAGCAGCAGGGGTATGCCAAGCGCCTTGGCCGCCGCCAGCTTTTCGTTCAGGCCGCCCGCCGCGCCGCTTTCCTTGGAGACGATGACCGCCGCCCGGCAAAAGCGGGCCAGCGCGATATTAAGCTCCGCCGAGGCCACGCCCTTCATCGCAAAAACGTGCGCCGGGTCGACGCCAAGCTCCTCCAGCTCGCGCAGCACGCGGCTGGCCGCCAGCACCCGCATATAAACGCGCTCGGCGAAATCCGGCAGCGCCATAAATTGCGGTATCGTTTTGCTGCCCACGGTCAGCAGTATGTTGCCCGGCATATCGGCCAGCAGCGCCACGGCCGCGGCAAAATCGGCGGCACGTATGATGTTGGCGTCGGGGTCGGCGGCCGCCGCGCGCTCATAGTGCAGATACGGCACATTTTGGCTTGCCGCCGCCGCTTTGGCGTTGGCGCTCACCTCCACCGCGAAGGGGTGGCTCATATCAACCAGAAAATCGGGCCGCTCCGCCGCCAGCAGCCGGGCAAAGCCGGCTTCGTCCAGCGCGCCGGCCACGGTCTTTAGGCCCGCTCTCGGCGCGATGCAGGCCGCGCCCAGCGGGCTGAACGTGGTGGCCACGATCTCAGTCTCTTTTGGCTGCGTCGCTATATAAGCCGCGCCGTCCGCCGTGCCGGCGACCACCAGCAGCTTAGTCATGGCCGGCCGCCTTGCCCAGATAGCCGCGCGGGGTGATGATCCTGTCGCCCGCGATGTAGGTCTGGCTGTTGCCGACGAACACGGTGGAGAACATATCCACCTGCTCGCAGTCCAGCTCGCCCAGCGTGGTGACGAGGGCCGTCTCGCCCTCTCGACCGATGTTTTTCACGATGCCGACGGGCGTTTCCGGCTTTTTATATTGCAGCATGATCTCGCGGGCGCGGGCCAGATGCTCCTGCCGCCCGTGGCTTCTTGGGTTATAGATGACGACGTTGAAATCCGCCGCGGCTGCCGCCGCCAGACGCTTTTCGATCAGCTGCCATTTCGTCAGACGGTCGGACAGGCTGATGACCGCAAAATCGTGCATCAGAGGCGCGCCCAGCAGGGCCGCGCCGCTGGCCGCCGCCGTAATGCCCGGCACCACGACGACTTTCAGCGGCAGGTCGGCCGCCAGCTCCAGCACCAGCCCGGCCATGCCGTAGATACCGGCGTCGCCGCTGCTGATCATCGCGACGGTTTTGCCCTGCATGGCCTGCTCCAGCGCCAGCTCGCAGCGCTTCACCTCGCCCGTCATGCCGTTTTGCAGGTATTCCTTATCGGGATAAAGCGGCTGCACCAGCTTGACGTACGCGCCGTAACCGGCGATAACGTCGGCCGCCGCCAGCGCCTCTCTGGCCTGCGCCGTCATTTGCTCGGGGCTGCCCGGGCCGATGCCCACAACGTAAAATTTCTGCATATCCATTCTCCTTCGATGTTATTGCCAGCGGAATTCGGCTGCCCGCGCCGCCAGGCTCAGGGTTATGCCGGGGTATATCTGTTTTGGCACCAGCGTGCGTCCGTCGGAGGCTAAAAGCGCCGCCGCCTGCGCCACGCTGCCCGTGCCGGTGACGTTGGCCACGAAGGCCGATCTATCCGCCGGGTCTATTGCCGCCGCCGCGCTTTGCAGTTCCGCCGCGCTAAAAGTCCGATAGGGCAGTTGGTATTGGTCGGCCAGCGTCAGTATCGCCGGTTCGTCCTTTTTCAGGTCGATCGACGCGATATCTGCCAGCGCCAGCGGGCTTATCTTATGCTCCGCCAGAAATTGCTCCAGCGCCTGCCGCAGGTCCGCCGCCGCTGTGCCGCGCTTGCAGCCGACGCCGAGCGTCAGAAGCCGCGGCGCCAAATGCAGCACGTGAGGGAAGCGCCGCGCCGCTGCGGGCGGTTCGCTCCGCCAGCCGATATAGACGAGGTTTGCGGCGTCCGCCTGTTCGGCCGGGAGAATATCCGGCGGCAGAGGCTCCGCCAGCGGTATATCGCTCAAGACCGCGACCTTTTCGCCGTTTACCAGCGCGCCGCTGATATGTTTAAGCTCGCCGATGTTGGCGATAGCGCAGCCGTTGGCCGCGGCCAGCAGGTCGAAGGCTGGCTTGCCGGTCACGTCGGTGGCGGTGGTGATGACGGGGGTAGCCTCTAATATTTCTGCCGCCCGGCGGCAGAGCGCGTTGCCCCCGCCCAGATGCCCGGAAAGCAGGCTGATGACAAAATTAGCCCGCTCGTCCACCACCAGCACGGCTGGGTCGCAGGTCTTGTGGCGCACGTAGGGCGCAAACTGCCGCACCGCAATGCCGGCCGCCATCACCATGATGAAAGCGCCGTAGCGGGGGAACAGCTCGGCCAGCAGCTCGGCCAGCGGGCAGGCGAACTCCCGCGCATCTAAGAGCTCGCTCTTTGGCAGCGCGCCAGCCTTGACGTACACGTCGGCAGGCAGGCTGCCCAGGCGCAGGGCCGTTTGGCCGCCGCCCCGCGTCAGCGCGATCACGGCGATATTGGCGTTTTCCCGCAGATTGCTCATTTTCTCTCTCCGCTTATGATCGTAACAGGGTTCAGACCCAGCATCAGATGCTTTTGGCCGGCCGGGCGGCTTTTCGCCGCCGTTATCTGCACGGCCTCGATATCGGCAAAGCCGTTTTGCGCCAGCGCCGCCAGCGCTTCGCCGACGGATTCCAGCGTTATGGCCGAAATAACGACGCGGAGCGGCCCTTTGCCCAGCGCCGCGACGATAGCGGCCAAATTGCCGCCGCTGCCGCCGATGAAAACGCGGTCGAATTGCCCGTCGGCTGGAATAGCCGCCGGGGCTTCGCCCTCTAAGAGCGTCACGTTGTCCAGCCCGAAGCGGGCCAGATTTTCGCGGCAGAGAGCGACGGCCGCCGGGTTTTTCTCCAGCGAAACGACGCTGCCCGCCCAGGCGGCCAGCGCGGCCTCGATCGTCACCGAACCGGTGCCGGAGCCGATCTCCAGCAGGCGGCTCGTCGGCGTCAGGCGGAGCTTGGCGGTGATCACGGCGCGCACCTCGCTTTTGGTCATCGGCACGTCGCCGCGCGTGAATTTTTCGTCCGCGATACCGGCGGGCAGATAGGGCCAAGGGCGGGCGGCCGGGTCGGCGTTTTTGATCAGCATGACGCTGAGCTCGCCGAAGCTGCCGGCGGCTATTTCAGCCGGCGTGCCGGTGGTCACGCGCTCTTCCGGGTAAGTCAGGTTTTCGCCCACGGTTATTTCCAAGTTGGCAAACGGCAGGCGCAGCAGGCGCGCCGCCACGTTTTGCGGCGAGTTTTCGCCGCCGCAGAACACGGCCGTGCAGCGGTTCAGCATCACGGTGTTCTGCAGGTTGGCGTTCGCCGTGCCGTGCAGCGAGATTATTTTCAGGTCGTTCAAATTGACGTTACAGCGGGCCAGCAGGCATTGCAGCGAGCTGATGCCCGGCAGCACGGCAAAAGGCACTTCCGGCAGGCGGTTTTGCAGATAGGCGCGTATGCTGAAAAGCCCGGTGTCGCCCGAGGCCAGCACGACCAGCCGCTTAGCCTGCCAGTTTGCCCGGATAAACGGGAGCACGGCGGCCAGCCCTTTGTCGATGATAAACGTCTCTTGGGCTTTTGGGGCGAATTCCGCCAGCTGCCGCCGCCCGCCGATCACGATATCCGCGCGGTCGATCAGCTCTCTGGCAATAGGGTAGAGGAAGCCGGGGTCGCCCGGCCCCACGCCGATGATGTAAGGGGTCTGTCCGTTCATAGCTCCGCCGCCTTTCCGTTTGCTGCCGCTTCCAGTTGGATTAGCTGCCGCCGCGCCGTTTCCTCCGCATAGAGCAGGCGGTTTTCGTCGCCAAACAGCAGCGCGCCCACTTCGATCTCGTCATACGTATAGGTTCTTGCCCGGCGGGCGGCGTTTTCCGCCACCAGGCGGTAGACTTCCGCCAGACCCGCCGCGTCGATCTCCGCGCAGGCGGCGCTGGTGGTGTTGGCGGCATAAACGCGCCGCAGCACGTCCGCCCCGCCCCCGGCCAGAGCCGCATAAGCCGTAAGTATCTCCAGCCGCGCGTCGGCTGTGTGGCTGTGCGTGTAAAAAATACCGCCGCTGACCTTCACCAGCTTGCCGATATGCCCCACCAGCAGCAGGTTTTTTACGCCCAATTCTCTGGCGGCGTCCAGCATAAAGCCGAGATAATTGCTGATCTTCAGCACGTTTTCCGCCGCGATACCGCGCGAGTGTAGAAAATCCAGCCCGTAGTTACCGACGGCGAAAATAACGGGCATATCCTGCGGCAGACGGTTGTGCAGCACGGCAAGCTCCACTTTCAGGCTCTGCTTTAAGGCGTCCTCCGACATCGGGTTCACGATGCCGGTGCTGCCCAATATGGAAATGCCGCCCATGATGCCAAGCCTTGGGTTGAACGTGCGTTTGGCCGTTTCCTCGCCGCCGGGGACGGACAGCGTGACAGCCGCGCCCTTGCCTTTGGGCAGCACGCGGCGCAGGTTCTGCTCCAGCATGGCGCGGGGCGTGGGGTTGATAGCGGGCCGGCCCACCGGCACCTTCAGCCCCGCCAGCGTCACGACGCCGATACCCGGGCCGCCCGCGATACTGATATTGCCGTCGTCGGTCAGCCGCACTTCGGCGCAGATATCGAGGCCGCTGGTAACGTCGGGGTCGTCGCCGCCGTCTTTGGTGACCGCGGCCAGAGCGCCTTCCTTGGTCAGCTCCAGCCGGGCCAGCGGCAGGTTGATGCGCCGCCCCTGCGGCAGCTCCACCTCCACCAGCGCGGGCCGCTCGCCCGTCGTCAGCAGATAAGCCGCGGCCGCGGCGGCCGCCGCCGCGCACGTCCCCGTGGTATAGCCCTTGCGCAGCCGCTTGCCGCCGACCGTCACGTATTCCTCAAATATCTCTGCCATGGTTCTTTCCTTATCAAATCAAAATTCGTTTTTATTTCAGGGCTTCCAGCAGCAGCGCGTTAATGATAGCGGCCGCCACGTTGCTGCCGCCCTTGCGCCCCTTGGCCACGATGTAGGGGACGTTCAGCTCCATAAAAAGCTCTTTGGCCTCCACCACGTTCACGAAGCCCACCGGCACGCCCACCACCAGCGCGGGTTTGAGCCTGCCGGCCAAGATCAGCTCGCGCAGGGCCAGCAGGGCCGTCGGCGCGTTGCCGATAGCGAAGATGCGGTTTTTCTCGTCTTTCGCCGCCAGCTCCATTGCGATATGCGCCCGCGTTAGGCCGCCGGCTTTGGCCGCCGCGGCCACGGCCGGGTCGTCGATAAAGCAGGTTTTGGCCGCGCCCAGCTTGTCCAGATTGCGTTGGTTGATGCCGGAAAATGCCATGCGCGTATCTGTCACCACCGTGCAGCCCGCTTTTAAGGCCGCCACGCCGCTTTTTACCGCGTCCGGCGTAAAGACCAGGTTATCGGCGTAATCGAAATCGGCGCTGGTGTGGATAACGCGCTTGATTATGCCCTGCTGTTCGGCGGGGAAGGTGCGGTCTCCCAGTATCTCCGTGATGATCTCAAAACTTCTGGCCTCGATTTGGGCGGGTTCGATGATAGTTATTTCCGTCATGCTCTTTACCTCGCAAAAATCAGTTTTACAACACTAAAACGCCCAGATAAATGAACCCGAAAATCAGCGCCGCCAGCAGCACGCTGCAATTCAGTACGCGGCAGGCCTTGGTATAGTCGTCATAGGCGGGCGCGCGCCGGGCGCTGCCGATAAAAGGTTTTTGCACCAGCCTGCCGTCGTAATACGCCGGGCCGCCCAGCTGCAGGCCCAAAAGCCCCGCCATAACGCTTTCCGACTGCGCGCTGTTCGGGCTTTTGTGGGCCAGACGGTATTTCAGCCAGCATTTCCAACCCCCGGCCAGATCGTAGCCCAGCATACCGCCGGCCAAAAGCATCAGCAGCGCCCCCAGCCGCGCCGGGATAAAGTTGGCGATATCGTCCAGATGCGCGGGGCAGAAGCCGAAATCGAAATAGCGGCTGTTTTTGTAGCCCACCATGGAATCCATCGTGTTTATGGCCTTGTAAAGATAGGCCAGCAGCGCCGCCCCCGGCAGCCCCCAGAGCAGATAGCCCAGGCACATATAGAAAAACGGGGAGAGCACGCCGTCGATCGTGTTTTCCGCTATCGTCTCCACCACGGCCCGGATTATCTGCGGCGGGGCCAGCTCCGCGGTATCGCGCCCCACCACCATAGCCAGGCTGCGGCGGGCCTGCGGGATATCGCCCTTTCGCAGCGCTTTGATCGCCTGCCCCGGCTCGTCCTTCAGCGAACGCCAGGCCAGCGCCGTATAGAGCAGGTATATGCCAAAAAGGCTCTGGAGCAGCGGCCAGCGGGCCAGCAGCACGAACGGCAGCAGCACCAGCGCCGCCACCATCGCCAGCACGGCCAGCAGAAACAGCAGACCGGCGCGGCGCTTGTCGGCTTTGGGGTAGAACAGCCGCTCGTAGGCGGCGATGATTTTGCCCACCAGTACGATCGGGTGGGGGAAGCCTTTTGGGTCGCCCAGCAGAGCGTCCAGCAGCAGGCCAAAATATATCGGCATTTGTTTGCAGCCCCTTTCGGCTCGGCCGGAGATTATTTCGCTCCGTCGATCAGGCGGAGGATATAGTCGATATCCAGATATTGTCGCGCGTAGGCGGCCAGCCGGGCGTATTGCTCGTCCTTTTTGGCCGCGGTGTCCACCGGCGGCAGCTCGGCCAGGCCGCTGTGGCGGCGGATAAGGTTCAGCCAGCGGTTGCGGAAAATATCGTTGTGGAACGCGTTATGCAGATAAGATCCGGCGACGCGGAGATCCGGCGTGGCCGCGCCCTCCGCCCGGCCTTCTATCTCCCAGAGCGGCAGCGCGCCGCCGCCGGTTATTTTGCTTTCGCCCAGATGTATCTCATAGCCCAGAGCGGAGATGCCGGAAAGCAGCGGGTGCAGCCCCCGGGCCTGCTGCTGGCGCACGTGCTTCTGCGGTTGGAAGTTCGTTTCTATGGGCAGCAGCCCCAGCCCCCGCTGGCGGAAGCCCGGCTGATAATCCACGCCTTCTTCGTCGATAAGCAGCTCGCCCAGCATCTGATAGCCGCCGCACAGCCCGTAGATGAAGCCGGGGAAGCGGCAGAGCTTGGCCGCCAGGCCGCTTTGCTCCAGAAACTGCAAGTCACCGATAGTGCTTTTGGTGCCGGGCAAAATTATCGCGTCGAAGTCGGCCAGATCGGAGAAGCCGTCCACCAGCCGCACGTCCACGTCCGGCTCGTAGCGGAAGATCTCCAGATCGGTGTGGTTGGATATGTAGGGCAGGCGCACCACGCCCAGCCGCACGGGCCGCGCCGCGCCGGAGGTGTGGCGGAAGTTGATGCTGAGCGAATCCTCGCCTTCGATGTTCACGTCGGTGAAATAAGGCAGCGTCCCCACCACCTTGACGCCGGTGTAATCCTCCAGCCATTTGGCGCCGTCGGCAAACAGGCTGATGTCGCCGCGGAACTGGTTGAAAATAACGCCCTTGACGCGCTCTCTGTCCGCGCCCAGCAGCTCCAGTGTCCCCACTATGGCGGCGAAGCTGCCGCCCCGGTTCACGTCGGCCACCAGCAGCACCGGCACGTCCGCCTCGCGGGCTATCCGCATATTGACGATCTCGTTGGCGTTCAGGTTCACTTCGGCGGGGCTGCCTGCGCCCTCGATGATAATGTTATCGTATTTTGCCGCGATGACAGCGAGTGCTTTGCGCACGGCGGCGATACCCTCGCTCTGGGTGAAGTTTTTGTGGTAATCGCTGCCGGACATGCTCTTATACACCTGCCCGAACAGCACGATCTCCGAGCCGATATCCTGCTGCGGCTTCAGCAGGATCGGGTTCATGTAGGTCTCCGGCAGCACGCCGGCCGCCTCGGCC
>CANQSW010000035.1 GCA_947626615.1 uncultured Peptococcaceae bacterium
GCCTGCGTGAACGCCCGCGTGATCTCGCGCGCCCGGTCGGCCCGGAAGTTATAGAAAATGACCGCGTCGCCGTCCGCTATCCGGCAGTCATAGCCCTGCGGCACTATCGGCTCGACGAATTCGTCCGTAACGCCGGCGGCATAGCTGGCGTTCACGGCGGCGACAAGATCTTCCGCCGTTTTGCCCTCGCCCAGAACCAGCGCCCGCCAGGCTTTTTCCACCCTGTCCCAGCGCTGGTCGCGGTCCATCGCGTAAAAACGCCCGCAGACCACGCCCGGCCGGCCGTAGCCCGCCGCCAAATGCTGCAAAAGCTGCTCCAGATAGCCCGCGCCGCTTTTCGGCGGCACGTCGCGGCCGTCCAAAAAGCAATGCACGAACGTCTCCGGCACCTCAAGCTGACGGGCCAGCCGCAGCAGCGCCAAAAGATGCGTGAAATGGCTGTGTACGCCGCCGTCGGACAAAAGCCCCATAAGATGCAGCCGGCCGCTGCCCGCTTTGGCCCGGCGCATCGCCGCGCACAGAGCCTCGTTTTGGTAAAAATCGCCGTCCGCGATAGACTTATCTATCGCCGTCAAGTCCTGATAGATGACCCGCCCGGCGCCGATGTTCAGATGCCCCACCTCGGAGTTGCCCATCATGCCCTCGGGCAGGCCCACGGCCAGGCCGCTGGCCGCCAGAGTGGCGGTGGGGTACTCGCGGCACATACGGTCAAAATTGGGCAGCTTGGCCAGCGAAAGCGCGTCGCCGGGCTTGCCGGTCTTAAGCCCCCAGCCGTCCATAATGCACAGCATGACCGGTTTTTTCTTCATAAAAACGCTCCTGTTAAACTAAAGCTCGAAAAAGCCGTATTTTCAGCAGTTTTCCCGAAAAGCCGCGCGGCAGATAGCGGCGAACGCCGCCGCCTTCAAGCTGGCGCCGCCCACCAGCGCGCCGTCCACGTCCGAGCCGGACAAAAGCTCCGCCGCGTTTTGCGGAGTGACGCTGCCGCCGTAGAGGATACGCACCTGGTCGGCATAGCTGCCGCCCTTTTCGCGCAGATTATCGCGGATAATGGCGCAGGCCGCTTCGGCGTCCGCCGCGGTGGCCGCCTGCCCCGTGCCGATAGCCCAGATCGGCTCATACGCCACCACGATCTCGCTTTTGCCGTCCCAGAAGCTGAGGCTCTCGAAAAGCTGCGCCTCCAGCCACTCCTGCGTGAGCCCGCCCTCGCGTATGCTCAACGTCTCGCCGACGCAGAGTATAGGCACCAGCCCCGCCGCCACGGCTGCGCCGCATTTTTTGGAGATCATCTCGCTGCTCTCCTGCAGCAGGGTGCGCCGCTCGGAATGGCCGCAGATAACGTGCGAGACGCCGCATTCCGCCAGCATCACGGGCGAGATCTCGCCGGTGAACGCGCCGGCCTCCTGCCAGAACAGATCCTGCGCGCCCAGCAGGATATCCATTTTATGCGCCACGATCGCCTGGCGCAGCGGATAAAGCGCGGTAAAAGGCGGGCAGAACACTGCCTCCACCTCCTGATTATCCAGCACGTCGGCGGCGTCGCGGTCAAATTCGGCCAGCCAGCTCAAAGATTCCGCCACCGTCTGGTTCATCTTCCAGTTGGCGGCCAGTAAAGGTTTCCTCATATTTTAGCCTCCGATAAGGTTCAGCGGGCGTTCTGCAATACCTCCACGCCCGGCAGGTGCTTGCCCTCCAGATATTCCAGCGTGGAACCGCCGCCGGTGGAGATATGCGTGATCATATAGCCCACGCCGGCCTCGTCGATAGCCGCCAGCGAATCGCCGCCGCCCACGATAGTGGCCCCCTGGCATTTGGCGCAGGCCAGCGCCACAGCCTCGGTGCCCTTGGCAAAGGCCGGCATCTCAAACACGCCCATGGGGCCGTTCCAGATCACCGTCTTGGCGCTCTCCACTATGGCCGAATAGGTGCGGATAGTGTTTTTGCCCATGTCCAGCGCCGTCCAGCCCTTGGGCACGCGGGCAACGCTGACGTTTCTGTGGCGGGCGTTGGCATCGAAGGCCTCCGCCGCCACCAGATCCACCGGCAGCACGATCTTTTTGGCCACGTCCTTTTGCAGCAGGTCGCGCACCAGCGGCACGTAATCCGGCGATATCTTGGAAGCGCCCATATCGTAACCCAGCGCGTAGAGGAAGGTGTTGGCCATAGCGCCGCCGATCAAAAGGCGGTCTACGCTGGGCAGCAGGTTTTTGATCACGCCGATCTTATCGTCCACCTTGGCCCCGCCCATAACGGCCACCACGGGGCGGGCCGGGTCGGACAACAGCTTCCGCATCATCACGAGGTCTTTTTCCAGCAGAAAACCGGCCACCGCCGGCAGATATTCCGTCACGCCCACCAGCGAGGCGTGCGCGCGGTGCACCGCGCCAAAAGCGTCGCAGACGAAAACGTCGCCGAGCTTGGCGAGCTTTTTGGCAAACGCCGCGTCGTTCTTTTCTTCTTCCTTATGGAAGCGCAGGTTCTCCAAAAGCAGAACTTCGCCTTCCTTTAAGGCCTTGGACATTTTTTCCGCCTCAGCGCCGACGCAATCCGGGCAGAAGGCCACCGGCACGTCCAGCAGGCGCTGCAAAATGGGCGTCAGGCCCTCCAGCGAATATTTCAGGTTGCGCTCGCCCTTGGGGCGGCCCAGATGGCTCATCAGAACGACCTTGGCGTTGTGCCGCAGCAGATATTGCAGCGTGGGCAGAGTGCCGTTGATACGGGTAAGATCCGTCACGTTGCCGGCCTCGTCGCGCGGCACGTTGTAATCCACCCGCACCAGCACGCGCTTGCCGTTTACGTCGATATCACGAACGGTTTTTTTGTTGTAGAAAACGATAGACATGGCTTTCCTCTCCTTATTCTCTCAAGCTGAACGCCGCTTATGCAACAAAAGTACCGGCCGGCGGCCGATACTTTTGTAAACGGAAATTCTTATTATCCGGCAAAGCCCTTGCCGGCTATATATTTAACTAAATCTACGACGCGGTTGCTGTAACCCCACTCGTTATCGTACCAGGCGATGACTTTCACGAGGTTGCCCTCGATGACCATGGTGGAAAGCGCGTCCACCGTGGAGGAATTCTGGCAGCCATTGAAATCGACGGAGACTAACGGCAGGTCGCAGTAACCCAAAATGCCTTTAAGCTCGTTTTCGGCGGCGGCTTTCAGCGCCGCGTTGATCTCCTCCACCGTGGCCGGAGTCTTCAGCTCGGCCACCAGATCCACCAGCGACACGTTGGCGGTGGGCACGCGCACGGCGAAGCCGTTCAGCTTGCCTTTCAGCTGGGGCAACACCAGCGCCACGGCCTTGGCCGCGCCGGTGGTGGTGGGTATCATGGAGCAGGCGGCCGCCCGCGCGCGGCGCAGGTCTTTATGGTCGCGGTCCAGGATACGCTGGTCGTTGGTGTAGGAATGTATCGTGGTCATCAGGCCGCGGTTGATACCGAATTTCGCGTCCAGCACCTTGGCCACCGGGGCCAGGCAGTTGGTGGTGCAGCTGGCGTTGGAGATGATATGATGCGCCGCCGGATCGTAGGCTTCTTCATTCACGCCCATGACGACGGTGATATCCTCGTTTTTGCCGGGGGCCGTCAGTACGACCTTTTTAGCGCCGGCCGCAATATGCGCGCAGGCTTTTTTGGCGTCGTTGAACACGCCGGTGGATTCCACCACAACGTCGACGCCGAGCTTGCCCCAGGGGAGCGCGGCGGGATCTTTTTCGTTATAGACCCGGATAGTCTGGCCGTCCACGATCATCGCGTCGTCTGTTGCGCCGACTTCTCTGTTCCAGATGCCGTGTACGGAGTCATATTTCAGCAGATGCGCGTTGGTATCGGCGCTGCCCATATCGTTGACCGCGACGATCTCCACCCCGGGCTGCCCGAAGGCCGCACGGAACACCAACCGGCCGATACGGCCGAAACCGTTGATTGCAACTTTTACCATATTTAACTCCCCTTTACGTTTTAATAATGATCTCCGGCCAAAAACCTGACCATACGCACAAAAAAACGAACTTAAAGCGGCGGGGCAAGGCCCGTCCTCTTCAAGTTCATTTTACCAAAAAGCGGCGCAAATATCAATATATTTCAAAATTTTTACGGCGCATTTATCGCGCCCGCGGCCTAGCCTTCAAGCTCCGCCGCCAGCCGCTCCAGCTTTTGCAGGCGGTGATAAAGCCCCGCCTTGGAAACGGGCTTATCGAAAAGCTCCGCCAGCTCGGCCAGCGGCAGCTCCGGATTTTCCGCGCGCAGGGCCGCCGTCTCACGCAGCACGGGCGAGAGCTTCTGCAGCCGCCCCGCCTGCGCCAGCCGGTTTATCGCCGCCAGCTGCCGCTGCGCCGCCTCCACGGCCTTGTCGGTGTTGGCCGTGTCGCAGTTGATGACGCGGTTGATGTTGTTGGCGGTATCCTTGATGACGCGCACGTTTTCCATATCCAGCAGCGCGCCGTGCGCGCCGATCACGTTCAGAAAATCGCAGATCTCCTCCGCGCCCTTGCAATAGACCAGAAAACGCCCCTTGCGCTCGGCGGGCTTCAGGTTCAGGCCGTATTCCGCCCCCAGCGCGGCCAGAAAATGCGCCTGATAAATATCCTGACAGACCAGCTCCAGATGATAGGAGCGATTGGGATCGCTGACGAAGCCGCCGCCCAGAAAAGCCCCGCGCAGATAGGCACGTTTGCAGCACTCGCCGCTGAATACGTCGTCCAGCCGCGTCATACGGCCGACGTCCTGCCCGGCGTTCCAGGGGTTGCCGTCCGGTATTTTGGCCAGGCGCGCCAAAACCTCGCGCACCTCTTCCTGCGGCGGTATACGCAGGGTATAAATGCGGTTTTTCTTAAAATGCCGGCTGTCGCGCACCAGTATCTCGGCATGGAGGCCCCAGACCTCCTTCACCAGCTTGAAATAGCGCCGGGCCACGCCCGCGCTGCCGGTGACGGCCAAAAGACCCGGCCGGCCGCCGGCGGCCAGGCTCACGTTGCCGCACATACGCAGAAAGGCCAGAAACTCCGTCTCGCGGCAGCAGCGGCGGCTGGTGTTGACGCGCAGCAGCTGCTCCTTAACGTCCAGCGTAAAAGTCATGCCAAGCCCTCCTTTTAACCCCGCAAAAGCTCGGCCAGCACGGCCGCCAGCTTGGCGCGGTCATGCTGCCAGAGATCGACTTCGTTCACCAGATCCGCCTGCCAGACGGCGACGCCGCGCCCGGCCAGATAAGCCGCGTCGCAGACCACCGGGCGGGAACGCCGGGCCGCCAGCGCGGCCAGCCCCGCCGCGGAATACGCGCCGTTGTTGGCGATGACCAGGTCGATCAGGCCGCCCCCGGCATAGCTCTCCAGCAGGTCGTAGGCACGGGCCAGCTCCGGTTCGTCCAGCTCCGCCGGCTCCGTCGCCATGTTGGCCAGATAGCACACTTTGGCCCGGCTCTGCCGCAGCGCTGCCGCCAGCCCCGGCACCAGCAGGTTGGTGATCAGGCTGGAATAGACGCTGCCCGGCCCGATAAAAACGTAATCAGCCGCCGCCACGGCCGCCAAGACCTCCGGCTGCGGGCGGCAATCCTCCGGCTGCAAAAACAGCCGTTTGATCCGGCGATCGTCGGCGGAGATAGCCGTTTCGCCGTACAATATCTCGCCGTCTTCCAGCACGGCCGCCAGCGTTACGTCGTCGCAAGTGGCGGGCAGCACCCGCCCCGTTATCGCCAGCAGCCCGGAAAGACAAGCCACCGCGCCGGCAAAATCCAGCCCCTCGGCCTGCTGCAGCGCGGCCAGCAATATGTTGCCCACCGTGTGGCCGGAGAGCGTCCCCTCCTCCGGAAAGCGATAAGAAAGCAGGCCGGCCATCGCCGCTTCGGCGTCGGCCAGCGCCGCCAAGCAGTTACGCACGTCTCCCGGCGGCAGCATACCGAACTCCGCCCGCAGCTTGCCGGAGCTGCCGCCGTCGTCCGTCATCGCCACCACGGCCGTGATCTCCGGCGTCAGCTGCTTCAGCACGCGCAGCAGATTGGCCAGCCCCGTGCCGCCGCCCAGAGCCACCACACGTTTTGGCTTATCAGGCATATCTTCTCCCCCAAATCGACTTTATTAACTCTCGGCGGGTTTTTCCGCGCCCGCCGGGCGGCGCAGATCGCGGTGCGCCACGCTGACTTTGGCCTGCGGCAGCGCCGCTGCCAGCCGCCGGCCGATCTCCTCCGCCACCGCCACCGAACGGTGCCGGCCGCCCGTGCAGCCCACCGCCAGCGACAAATGCTGCTTGCCCTGCGCCTGATACTGCGGCGCCAGCTCCACCAGCAGCCGGCAATATTGCGTAAGAAAGCTCTCCGTGGCCGGGCGCTCCAGCACATAAGCCCGCACCGGCGCGTCCAAGCCGGAGAGCGGCTTTAACTCCGCCACGTAATAGGGATTGGGCAGAAAGCGCGCGTCCATCACCAGATCGACGTCGATCGGCAGGCCGTATTTGAAGCCGAACGAAAGCACGTTCACCAGCAGACGGCCGTCCGCGTCCGCCCCCAGCAGGGCCGCCGCCTGGCGTTTGAACTCTGGCACGGTAAGCTCCGAAGTGTCGATGATGACGTCGGCCTCGCCGCGTATCCTTTGCAGACGCTGCCGCTCCGCGCGGATACCCTCCAGCACGCCGCCGTTTTCCGCCAGCGGGTGGCGGCGGCGCGTCTCCTTGAACCGACGCACCAGCGCCGCGTCGGAAGCCTCAAGAAAGATTATTTCGTAGGCGATGCCCTTATGCTTCAGCTCCGGCAAAACGTCGTAAGCGTCGCGGAAAAACCCGCGCCCTCTCACGTCCGCCACCAGCGCCACGCGCGTGGGCGCGGAAGGCACCTGCAGAAGCAGCTCCACGAAACGGATAAAAAGATCCGGCGGCAGGTTGTCCACGCAATAATAGCCCATATCCTCCAGCAGCTGCACCAGATTGGTCTTGCCCGCGCCGCTCATGCCCGTCACTATCTTCAGTTCCACTTTTTTGCCCTCCGCTCAATGTTTTTCGTTGTGCAGATATCGATAAAGATCGGCCGCCGCCCGGCGGTTCATGCCCTCCACCAGCGCCAGCTCGTCCTCGCCCGCCTGCATGATCTGCTCCAGCGAGCCGAAGGCGCGAAGCAGGGCCGCGCGTCTGGTGGGGCCGATGCCCGGCACGTCGTCCAGCGCGCTGGCCTTCTGCCCCTTCTCCCGCAGCCGCCGCTGGTAGGTTATGCCGAAGCGGTGGGCCTCGTCGCGCACCCGCTGCAAAAGCTGCAGACCATGGCTGCTTTTCGGCAGGATTATCGGCTCGCTGTCATGCGGACGATACAGCCATTCCTCGCTCTCCGCCAGGCCGAACACCGGGATATCCAGCTGCAGCGCCTCCAGAATATCCACCGCCACCGCCAGCTGCCCCTTGCCGCCGTCGATCAGCAGCAGATCGGGCCATTCCGCCATCGGCGCTTCCTCCGGCCGGATCTTGCCGGCCTTCAGCTGCTCTCTCTGGCTGAGCCCCCAGCCGAGGCGGCGCGCCACGGCCTCGCGCATGGCCATATAATCGTCGCCGTTCGTCTCGCCCTTTATCCGCATATGGCGGTAGAGCGCCTTGGCGGGCTTGCCGCCCAGAAACGTCACCATGGCGGAGACGGTGTAAGTCCCCTGCCAATGGCTGTTATCGAAACATTCGATGCGCCACGGGGCTTTGGGTAGATCAAGCGCCCGGCGCAGCTCTTCCAGCGCCTCGCCGCCGGCGGCCGCGGCGTAGTTATGCTCCTCCAGCTCGCGCGCGGCGACCAGCCGGGCGTTTTGCTCCACCAGACGCAGCAGACGCTTTTTCTCGCCGATCTTCGGCACGTTGAGCGATACCTTAGCGCCCCGTTTGGCGGCCAGCCATTCGGCCAGCTCGGCCAGCTCCGGCGGCTCGTCGGAGAGGCAGATCTCCGGCGGGATAAAATCCACCCCGCTGTAATATTGCCCGATAAACGCGGCCAGCACCTCGCCCGGCGCGTCCCCGGCCGGGTTCTGCAGGAAGAAATGCTCCCGCCCCACCACCTTGCCTTCGCGCACGAAGAATATCTGCACCGCCGCCAGCTCCGGCAGCTCCGGCGTTATGGCTACGGCCAGCATATCACGGTTATCGCTGCCGCTGTCCATATTCTGACGGCTCTGCACCAGCTTCACGGCCTCGATACGATCTCTGAGGCGGGCCGCGTCCTCAAAACGCAGCTCCGCCGCCGCCTGCTGCATCTGGCTTTGCAGGCGCGAGGTTATCGCGCTGCTTTTGCCCTCCAAAAACAGCGCCACCTGCTCGCACATTTCGCGATAAGCCGCCTTATCCACCTTGCCAGTGCAGGGGGCAAGACAGCGGCCGATGTGATAGTTGAGGCAGGGGCGGCTCTTGCGCTCAAAGCTGCGGTTGGAGCAGCTCCGCAAGGGGAAAATATCGCTAAGCAGCTTCTGCGTCAGCTTCATCGCGCCGCTGCTGACGTAGGGCCCGAAATAACGGTTGCCGTCGTTTTTCACGGCGCGCACCATGATGAGCCGAGGGTATTCCTCGCGCATGGTCAGGCAGAGATAGGGATAATGCTTGTCGTCGCGCAGCAGGATATTGTATTTGGGGTTGTATTCCTTGATCAGATTGCTCTCCAGCACCAGCGCTTCGGCCGCGGAGGAGACGACTATCCACTCCAGCTCCGCCACCACGCGCATCTGGGCGGCCGTTTTGGGCGCCAGCCGGCTCTCCGGCTGGAAATACGAGCGCACCCGCCGGCACAGCGATTTGGCCTTGCCCACGTAGACCACCTGGCCGTCTTTGTCGCGCATGATGTAGACGCCGGGAGAATCCGGCAGCAGGGCCAGCTTTTCTTTCAGCTTCGGGTCGGCCACGGGAACGCCTCCTTTCCGCGTTTTAGCCAGAAACGGCTCTTAGCGCAGCTTTTTGGCCAGATATTGGCCGGTGTAGCTCTCTTTTATCCTGGCCACCTGCTCCGGCGTGCCGGTGGCGATGACGCGGCCGCCGCGGCCGCCGCCCTCCGGGCCGAGGTCGATGATATAGTCGGCGCACTTCACCACGTCCAGATTATGCTCGATCACCAGCACGGTGTTGCCCGCGTCCACCAGACGGTTCAGAACCTCCAGCAGCTTGCGGATATCCGCCGCGTGCAGGCCCGTCGTCGGCTCGTCTAGGATATAAAAGCTCTGGCCCTGGCTGCGGCGCGAAAGCTCGGCCGCCAGCTTGACGCGCTGGGCCTCGCCGCCGGAAAGCGTCGTGCCGCTCTGGCCCAGCTGGATATAGCCCAGCCCCACGTCCTGCAGCACCTTCAGCTTGTGAGCGATGCGCGGCACGTTGGCGAAGAATTCCGCCGCCTCGTCCACCGTCATCGCCAGCACGTCGGCGATGCTTTTGCCCTTATATTTCACCGCCAGCGTATCGCGGTTATAGCGCTGGCCCTTGCAGACCTCGCAAGGCACGTAAACGTCGGGCAGAAAGTGCATTTCTATCTTGATGATGCCGTCGCCCTTGCAGGCTTCGCAGCGGCCGCCGCTGACGTTGAAGCTGAAGCGGCCCGGCTTATAGCCCCGCATTTTGGCCTCCGGCAGCTGGGCGAAAAGGTCGCGTATCAGCCCGAAAACGCCGGTATAGGTGGCCGGATTGGAGCGCGGCGTGCGCCCGATCGGGCTTTGGTCGATGTCGATCACCTTATCCAGCGCCTCCAGCCCCTCGATGCGCTTATAGCGGCCGGGAGAGGTGTGGGCGCGGTTCAGCTTGGCCGCCAGCGTTTTATAGAGGATCTCGTTGACGAGCGTGCTTTTGCCGCTGCCGGAAACGCCCGTCACGCAGACGAATTTGCCGAGCGGTATGCTCACGTTGATGTTTTGCAGGTTGTTCTCCGCGCAGCCGAAAAGCTTCAAAACCTTGCCGCTGCCGGGGCGGCGGAGCGGCGGCACGGGTATCTGCTCCCGCCCGCTCAGATATTGCCCGGTTATGGAGGCCTCGCATTGCATGATCTCCTGCGGCGTGCCGGCCGCCACCACGCGGCCGCCGTGCGCCCCCGCGCCCGGCCCGATATCCACGATATAATCGGCCGCCAGCATCGTCTCGTCGTCATGCTCCACCACGATCACCGTGTTGCCAAGATTGCGCAGGCGCTGCAGGGTGGCGATGAGCTGGTCGTTATCGCGCTGGTGCAGGCCGATGCTGGGCTCGTCCAGAATATACAGCACGCCCACCAGCGAAGAGCCGATCTGCGTCGCCAGGCGGATACGCTGCGCCTCGCCGCCGGAAAGCGACCCGGCCGAGCGGGAAAGCGTCAGATAATCCAGCCCCACGTTCACCAGAAATTCCAGCCGGGCGCGGATCTCCTTCAGCACCATGTGCACGATGCTCTCCTCGCGCTCCGTCAGCACGATATTGCGGAAAAGCTCCTGCGCCTCGTAGATCGTGAGGCTGCTCAACTGGTCGATATTGAGCTCCGCCAGCGTGCCGTCCGTTTTTTTATAGCTTAACGTCACCGCCAGAACCTCCGGCTTCAGCCGCGCGCCGTGGCAATCCGGGCAGGGGCTCTCCACCATGTAGCGCTCGATCTCCTCGCGGATAAAATCCGAGGTCGTCTCGTGATAGCGGCGCTCCAGATTGTTCACCATGCCTTCCCACGGGCTGTACATCATTTTGCGGTGGTGGTTATAGTCGATATATTCAAACGCCAGCTTCTCGCTGCCCGTGCCGTCGAAGATCAGATCCAGCTGCTCCTGGGAGAGGCTGCCGACCGGCGCGTCCAGCGAAAAACCGTATTTTTTAGCCAGCGCCTCGATAAAACGGAAGTACCAGCCGGAGAAATTCTCGCTCCAATGCGCCAGGCCGCCTTCGCGCAGGCTCAAGTCCTCGTTCACTATGAGCAGGTTTTTGTCCACCTTCATGCGGAAGCCAAGGCCGGAACAACTGGGGCAGGCGCCGTAAGGGTTATTGAACGAAAACATACGCGGCGTCAGCTCGTCCAGGCTGATACCGCAGTCCGGGCAGGAGAGATTCTTGTTGAAGCGCAGCTCCTCCTGCTGCGTTTGGGCCGCGCCGTCCTCGCCGACGCTTTTGCTCTCGGCCAGCACCAGCAGCTGCCCGCCCGACATTTCCATCGTCGCTTCGATCGATTCGGCCAGCCGCTTGGCTATACCGGGGCGCACCGCCAGACGGTCTACCACCACTTCGACGCTGTGCTTCTGCTTTTTGTTCACGCTGATCTCCTCGTCCAGCGTGCGTATCTCGCCGTCCAGGCGTATCCTCAGATAGCCGTCGCTTTTGATATCGGCAAACAGGCGCTGGAACTCGCCCTTGCGCCCGCTCACCATTGGCGCGAGCAGCTGCAGGCGCGTCCCCTCTGGCAGGGCCAGCAGCCTGTCCACGATCTGATCGACCGTCTGCTGTGAGATCGGCTTGCCGCAATGCGGGCAAAGCGGCTTGCCCACGCGGGC
>CANQSW010000036.1 GCA_947626615.1 uncultured Peptococcaceae bacterium
CATGGCGCGCTGATAGGCTTTTTTATCGATCTGCGCGCGCAAAGCCTGCACCGCCGCGCCCTTGCTGGTGTTCAGCAGCCGTATCTGTATCTGCGTCTGGTCGGTTATTTTGGCCATCGCGCCACCCATGGCGTCCACCTCGCGCACGATGACGCCCTTGGCCGGGCCGCCGATAGAGGGATTGCAGGGAGCCAGCGCCACGCTGTCGAGAGAAAGCGTCACCAGCAGCGTGGGCACGCCGAGACGCGCCGCCGCCAGAGCCGCCTCGCAGCCCGCGTGGCCCGCGCCGACCACCACCACGCCGTATTCGCCGGCGAGGAAAATATCCGCGTCGTTTTTTTCCGCCAGACTGGGCATGGCCGCCGCCCCCTTTCCCGGTGTTTCACGTGAAACACCGCCGTTTTCTGATTTATCTATTATATATGATACGCCTCGCGCCGTCAAGCGGGCAGGGGAATTACACAAAAGAAAAACGCTGGTGTGAGGCGCTGGCATTTTGGCTAAATTTAGGTGAATTTAACTGAATTTACCGGAATTTGGCTGATTTTAGGAAATAGAGGGAGAGGGGGGGGTGGAACGAAGAAAGGAGAGAAGAGGAGGAAGAACAAAAAGCAGGTAGGAGAGAAAGGAGAAGGAGAAACGAGAGAAAAGCGGAAAGCAAGAGAAGTGAACGGGAGAACGGGATAGCGGAGAAGTGGCGTGGGAAAGAGGGAGAAAGAGGGGCGGAGCTAGAAAGGGAGAGCGGAGAAGTGGCAGAGAAAAAGAGAGAGGAAGAAAAGAGCGGAGAGAGAAGGGAGGACAAGGAGAAAGGAAAACTCGGCGGAGGAACAGCAGCGAGAGAGGGAGGAAGGAAAGAGCAGCGGGAAAGGAAGAACAAAGAGAGAGTGGAACAAGGAAGAAAAAGAAAGGAAGAGGAAAGCAGAGAGTAGAAAGAGAGAGGGGAGATCGGGGAGAAGCAGAGAAAAGAGAGAGTCGGAGGGGAGAGGAAGAGAGACGGAGAGGGAAGAGAACGCGGAAAGCAAGGAGAAAGGGAAAGGAAAGAGAGAGTATAGAAATGGCGGAAGAGGAAGAGCGGAAGAGCGGGAAGAGAACGGAGCGGAGCAAAGCAAAGCTAGAAAGGGGAAACGAAGGATAGGCAGGGAAAAAGGGAGCAATAGCAGGAAGAGGAAAGCGAGAAAGGGAGAGAGGAAAAAGAAGGAGAAGAGAGAGGAAAAGAAAAACGAAGGTGAGCCCATGAAAGGAAAAGCGGAGGGAATATAGCGATGGAGGGTGCGGAAGATAGCGAAAGCGGGAAGAAGAAGCCCGTCAGCGGCGGTCCAAAAAACATCGGAAAAGCCGCGAGGGTGCTTTTGTGGCAATTTCGCCGAATTCGGCTGAATTTAACCGAATTTAGCAGAATTTAGCTTATTTTCGACCAAAAGAGGGGTGCCGAAAGGAAAGAGGCAGGGAGACGAAGGGAGCAGAAAGAGGGCAGCGGCTTATTTCCGGAAGGAATGAAGTAGGAACGGGTAAAGGGATCAGGTATTTTCGCCCGGCGTTTTTGCTGCAATTTAGCAGAATTTAGCTGGATTTGGCCGAATTTACCAAATTTAGCTCATTTTCGACCAAAAAGAGGAGAACCGAAAAGCATAGGGGTGGGTTAACGGAGAGAGCAGAAAGAGAGGAGCGGCTTATTCCCGGAAGAAAGAGGTAGGCGCAAGGAAAAGAATCGAACATTATCCTCCGCCGCTGAGCGAAAGAAAAGCACCGAGGCGTCGCCCGGCACTTTTGCTGCAATTTAGTTAAATTCGGCTGATTTTGGCCAAATTTGCCGAATTTTAGTTTACTTTCCCGGACAAAAAAGCGACGGGGAGATAATTTGGTTATCACCCGCCGCCATGGTAAAAGAAAAACGCCGCGGCGTCTCGCCCGGCGTTTTGCTGTAATTCCACTTATTTTCCCAGGCAAAAGCGGGAGAACACCCGCTCGATGATATCGTCCGCCGCCGCCTGGCCGCTGATCTCCGCCAGAGACTGCCAGGCCGTTTGCAGGTCGACGCTCAGAAGCTCCGCGTCGAAGCCGGCGGCCAGCGTTTCCGCCGCCGCGGCAAGAGCGTTTGCCGCCGCCGCCAGTGCCGCCCGCTGGCGCTCGTTGATCAGGCCGGCAAGCTCCTCTCCGCCGCCGCCTGCAAGCAGCAGCTCTCTGGCCGCCCGGCGCAGCTCGTCCAGCCCCTGCCCCTGCTGGGCGGATATCGGCAGGATCGGCACGCCCGGCACTATTTCCGCCAGCTCCGCCGTCAATTTTTCCGTCGGCGCAGCGTCGCATTTGTTCAGCAGCAGCAGCAGCGGCCGAGCGGCGTTCGCCGCGATAAGCTCCCGCCAGAAGGCGTCCGGCGGCGCAGTCGCGTCCAGCACCAGCAGTATCAAGTCGGCAGCCGCCAAGGCCCGGCGGCTGCGTTCGATGCCGGCCATCTCCACCACGTCGTCGGTCTCGCGGATACCGGCGGTGTCCACCAGGCGCAGCGGCAGGCCGCCCAGCACGTAATATTCCTCCACCGTGTCGCGCGTCGTGCCGGGAACCGGCGTGACGATAGAGCGCTCCTCCTCCAGCAGGGCGTTCAGCAGGGTGGATTTGCCGGCGTTGGCCGGGCCAACGATGGCCGTGAGCGCGCCCTCGCGATACAGCCGCCCCTCGCGCGCCTGCGCCAGCAGCCGCTCCACCTCGCGCCGCGCCGCGTCAAGCTCCGCCCGCAGGCGTTCTGCCGGCGGCTCCGCCGCTTCGTCGGGATAGTCGATCAAAAGTTCCAGCTCGGCCAGCAGATCCAGCAGCCGGTCGGTGAGCGCGGCGATCTCGCGCTGCAGGCTGCCGTCAAGCTGCCGTTCCGCTATCCGTAGCGCCGCGGCGCATTTGGCTTCGATCAGGTCGACGACCGCCTCCGCCTGATCCAGCGAGAGCTTGCCGTTGATGAACGCGCGCGCGGTGAACTCGCCGGGCTCGGCCAGGACCGCGCCCGCCGCCAACACCGCCGCCAAAACCTCGCGGCAGACGACGTAGCCGCCGTGACATTGCAGCTCCGCTACGTCCTCGCCAGTGTAGGAACGGGGCCCGGGCATATAGACGGCCAGCGCCTGATCCAGCGCTTCTCCTTTGGAGCTGACGACCCGGCCCAGATACATATGCCGTGGCGAAAATTCACCGCTCCCGCCGGCCGGGCGAAACACCCGTGCCAGCACGTCCTTTGCCGTCGGCCCGCTGATACGGATAACGCCGATCCCGCCCACGCCGGGCGGCGTGGCAACGGCGGCTATCGTTTGACCCAACATGGCGCTCCTCTCCTTTTTCTCTCGTCAAAAGAAAACCGCCCCGGCAGGGCGGTTTTGTCTGCTATTCGGCGTCGTTATAAGGCGCTTTGTCGTGTACGCGCTTGATGACCACCTTGCGGTAGGGTTCTTCGCCAACGCTCACGGTCTTTACGCCCTCGGCGTTTTGCAGCGCGATGTGGATAACGCGGCGTTCGTGCGGGCTCATGGGCTCCAGCGTCACGTCGCGGTCGGAACGGCGGGCTTTATCCGCCATTTTGCGGGCCAGGTTGGCCAGCGTCTTTTCGCGCTCGGCCCGGTAGCCCTCAACGTCCAGCACGATGCGGGTCTTTTCCTCAAACTGGCGGTTGACGGCCAGATTGGTCAGATATTGCAGCGCGTCCAGCGTTTCGCCGCGGCGGCCGATCACCGCCCCCATGCCCTTGCCGTGGAAAGTGATCCAGGTTATGCCGTCGCGCTCCTCCACCGTGGGGGTGGCGTTCACGCGCAGGCTGGCAAAAATGGGCTGCAAAAATCTGATCGCGTCCCGGCTGGGATCGTTATCGTTATACGTCACGCGGACCTGCGCGTCCTTGCCGCCGAAAAGCCCTAAAACGCCCTTCGCGCCCGGATCCAATACTTCGATCTCCACCAGATCCCGCGTTACGCCAAGCTCACGCAGCGCCATTTCGATGGCCTGCTCCGCTGTTTTTGCCGATTTTTCCAATACGACCATTTTTTTCGACCTCCTCAGGCGGCCGCCGAAAGATTTTCGGGCAGCCGTTTTCGTCCAAAATCCCTGATTTTCGCTTTTCTCTCTACGGCGCGGGAGGCGACGATCTCCCGGCGTCGGGTTTTTCTTTGTTGTTTATCTGCGGCGGCGGCGGTGCTTCTTCGGTGCCTCCGCGCCGTCTGCGGCGCTTTCCGCCGGCTCGGCGGCCGCCTTTTCCGGCTTCTCCGCTTTTTCCGGCTTCGCCGGTTTCTCCGCTTTGGCGGGGCTCTCCGGCCGCGCCTCGCGGCGGGCGTTATGCCTGCCCTTGCCGGCCTGCTTGCGCTCCTCCAGCTTCTGCTTCTTTTCCTCCGCCAGAGCCGCCTGCCGCTCCTGCAGCTTCTTCTTCATCGGCTTGGTGACGAGCAGCTGCTGCAAAATGCTGATGACGGTGATAGCCAGCCAGTAGACGCAGAGGAAGGCCGGGAATTTGGCCGCCATCCACGCCATCATCAGAGGCATGGCGATCAGCATATATTTCTGCATGAACTGCGTGGGCTTGCCCGTGATGATCAGGCTCTGCAGGAAGGTGCTGACGCCCACCAGCACCACCATGATATGCGTGGTATCGACCTCGCCCAGATCCGGAATCCAGAAGAAGTCGTAATATTCCGGATAGGCCGGCACGAACGCGCGCAGCCCCTGATAGATACCGATCAGGATCGGGAACTGAATCAGCGTGGGCAGACACCCCGAAAGCGGGTTAACGTCGTAATCCTTGTAAAGCTCCATCATCTTCTGATTCAGAACTTCGGGATTGCTGGCGTATTTTTTTTGCAGCTCCTGCATCTGCGGCTGGATCTGCTGCATCGCGATAGTGGAACGCATCTGGTTCAGGTTCAGCGGCAGCAGCACGATGCGGATTATCAGGGCGATAACAATGATCGCCAACGCATAGCTGGGGAACCCCAGGCTTTGACTGATCTGAAAAATGCCTTCCAGGCAGCTTGTAACGATTTGTGTGAACATTAAATATGTTTCCTCTTTCTGCACCGCTCTGCGGTCATAGCTATTTTACCGGGTCGTAGCCGCCCTCATGCCAGGGGTGGCAGCGGCAGATGCGCTTTAAGGCCAGCCAACCGCCCTTTATAGCGCCGTATTTGGTTATGGCCTCGATCGCGTAGGCCGAGCAGGTGGGCGTATAGCGGCAGTTGGCGCCGAGATACGGCGAAATGGCCAGCTGATAAAAGCGTATCAGCAAGATAAGCAGCCTGCGCATTTCTCTCCCTCCTCATTGGAAAAAAGGCTGCCTAGCGAGGGGATAATCCCGCGCCCCGCAAAAGCTGGACGACGCGGCGGCGAAGGCTCTCCACTGTTTCCTCCTTCGCGCCCAGCCGGGCGATCAATACGTAATCATAGCCCGGCGCAAACGCGGCCAACTCCTGCCGGCAGGCTTCACGCAGCCGGCGGCGCACCAAATTCCTCTCCACAGCTTTGCCGATCTTTTTGGAGACGGAAAAGCCCAACCTTTTGGCACCCTTTTCCGCCGGACGAAAGCACAGCACGAAGGCCCGGCATTTCAGCGCCTTGCCGTGCCGGTACACCCGGCGAAAATCCTGCCTTCTTTTCAAACGGTTCGCCTGCTTTAACATATAGGCCCCAAAATTTTAGGCAGAAAGAACCTTGCGGCCCTTGGCGCGGCGGCGGGCCAAAACCTTGCGGCCGTCCTTGCTGCTCATGCGGGCCAAAAAGCCGTGTACTCTTTTGTGGACGCGGCGCTTCGGCTGATAAGTCCTCTTCATCGTCATACCCCCATTCTGATAAAACGCTCTTTTGACGGAAATTTTCCGGCGGTCTTGCCCCGCCGCCCTGTTTTTGCACACATTTGGCAATATTACAGGTAAATTATATCATAATAAAAATTCAAAGATTTGTCAAGCTGTGCGGCAAAAAAAGATGTCCGGAAATGTCCTAACTTTTCCACAAAAACTGCTTGTAAAAGTGGATAAAGTTTGTTATTATTAGATACGGCAGAAATTTTCGCGGGGATTCGACTTTTATTTTCGGGTCTTTCCCCAATTTTGGTTAATATTTAGGTGGTTTTTATGAAGTTTGAGCTTTGGCCCGCCGTTTTGCAGGAGCTGGCCAATCATCTTAGCGAGGAGACGATCGAGCGCTGGTTCAGAAACGTGCTCGAGGTGGAAAAGCGGCAGTCTACGCTGTATCTGCGCGTTTATTCCGAAGAGCAGGCGGCCTGGATGGAGATGCACTACGCCCAGATTTTGCAGGAGAGCGTCAACAAGGTGGTCGACGAAAATCTGGATATCATCTATATCGCGGACGAGCCGTCGCCGCAGGCGGCGCTGGAGCCGGAGGAGCAGGAGCCCGCGATCCCGCGCGCGCCCTATATCAAGAACCCGAATCCCGGCGGCAACCGCTTTAACCCGCGCTATACGTTCGAGAGCTTCGTGGTGGGCAGCAGCAACCGCTTTGCCCACGCGGCGGCGCTGGCCGTGGCCGACCGCCCGGCCAAAAATTATAACCCGCTGTTCATCTACGGCGGCTCGGGCCTCGGCAAAACTCACCTTATGCACGCTATCGGCCACCGCGTTTTACACCTGCGGCCCAACACCAACATATTATATATATCGACCGAAACTTTCACCAACGAGTTTATTTCTTCCGTGCGGCAGGGTTCGGCCCACAAGTTCAAATCGCGTTACCGCACCGCCGATATCTTCCTGGTAGACGATATCCAGTTTTTGACCGGCAAGGAGGGCACGCAGGAGGAATTTTTCCACACCTTCAACGCCCTCTACGAGCAGGGCAAGCAGATCGTCATCAACTCCGACCGTCACCCAAAGGATATCGCGACGCTGGAAGAGCGTCTGCGCTCCCGCTTTGAGGGCGGCCTCATCACCGATATCCAGCCGCCGGATCTTGAGACCCGTATCGCAATTCTCCAATATAAGGCCGGCATCGAAAATCTGAAAATAACCGAGGATTCCATCGCCTACATCGCCTCGAACATATCCTCCAATATCCGCGAGCTGGAGGGCGCCTTGAACCGCGTCAAATATTACGCTATCGTCAATAATTCGCCCGTTATCAATCTGGGGCTGACGGAGACCGTTATGGAGGACCTTCTGCCCAACAAGAAAAAGCAGGCGCTGACGCCCGCGCTGATCAAAGACTGCGTGGCCGGCTATTTCGGCCTGCAGGCCGGCGATCTGGCCTCGCCCCGGCGCGATCAGAGCATCACCAAACCGCGCCACATCGCGATGTATCTCTGCCAGACGCTGTTAAACATGAGCCTGTCCGAAGTCGGCGCCAATTTTGGCAAGCGCGACCACACCACCGTGCTGCACGCTATAAAAAAAATAACCGCCGACCTGCAAACGGATATCAACCTGCAAAAGAACGTCAGCGAGCTGACCAAGCTGATAACCGGCTGAAGCTAAAGCCTCTCCATTATTCGGGGAGGCTTTTTTATACGATAATTGCTGTTGAAAAAAACCGGCGTTTATGCTAATATATTGCCATAACAAAATAATTTTCCACCGAATTTTTCACTATAAGGGATAACTTATCTGTGTACAGCGGTTAAAAATTTGGTGATTCGGCCGACGCGGCCGGGAAAACCCGGCGATATACCAAAAATTTTCCGTCACGTTCCACAAATTTTACCAACGCCTCGTTTGCCTGTCCGGCTGATTTTCCGCCCGTTATCCCCAAAATCCACCGAGCCTATTATTACTACTACCGTTTAGATAATAATAATTATAATCGCGCACTATATTCTATGAGAGCAGGGAGAACATTATGAATTTTAATTGTCAGAAAGAAGATCTTTTATTTGCCGCCCAGATAATCGGCAAAGCGATCTCCGCCAGAAACACCATGCCGATATTAGCCGGCATCTTGATGATCGCGGAGGAAGGCCAGCTGACCATGCGGGCAACCGACCTCGACGTGGCGATGCAATGCGCCATTCCCGCCGACGTGGCGGAGCCGGGAAAGCTGGTCATTGCCGACGGCAAGCGGTTTATCGACCTGGTGCGGCAGCTGCCGGAGAGCAACGTCAATATCAGCCTGATCAACGATTATGACGTTAATATCAATTACGGCATATCTTCGGTGAATCTGCGCGGCTTTGAGAGCGAACAGTTCCCGCAGCTGCCCGATCTGCAAGGCGAGATGAGCGGCACGATGAAAGGCGAGGTCTTTGCCCGGGTCGTCCGCCAGACGGCTATCGCGGCGGCCGGCGACGATATCCAGCCGATACTCACCGGCATCATGTTGGACATCGACGGCAAAAATATCAACTTTGTGGCGACGGATTTTCACCGGCTGACGCTTTCCCGCACGGTCTGGCAGACGGCGGGCGGCCAGCAGCTGAAGGCGATAGTTCCGGCCAAGACGATGCTGGAGGTGGCTAATCTGGCGGCGGTGGAAGAAGAAGTGGCGATCAGCCTTTCCCGCAGCAATATCAGCTTCCAGCTCGGCAGCACGTTGATCGTTTCGCGCCTGATCTCCGGCCAGTTCCCGGATTATCGGCCGATAATCCCGGCGGAAGAAAAGCTGGTGCATCAGGTCTACGTCGACCGCAACGAATTCAACGGTGCTTTGAAACGCGCCAGCCTGCTCAGCAAGGACGTTAATAATACCGTGCGGCTGGATCTGCAGCCGGAGGGCATCTTGCTGACAGCCAACACCAGCGATATCGGCAATATCCGCGAGGTCGTCCCGGCCAAGGTCACGGGCGAGGAACTGCTGGTCGGCTACAATCTGAAATATATTCTGGATTTTCTGCGCGTGAGCAGCAGCGAGCATATTTATATGAAGCTGTCCGGCAACCTGACGCCCGGTACGATGACGGAGGAGGACAACGAAAGCTTCCTTTATATCATTCTGCCGCTGCGTCTGGTCAATTAAGCGGAGGGGGCCATGCTGCGGCTGAACAGTCTGCTGCTGCGGAATTTTCGCAATTATCGGGAGTGCGGGCTGGAGTTCCACCCCCGCCTGAATATCATCTGCGGCGATAATGCGCAGGGCAAGACCAATCTGCTGGAGGCCGTGGCTTATCTGAGCCTGGGTTCGTCCTTCCGCGAGCAGAACGAAGACAAGCTGAAGCGCTGGGAGGCGGAATTTTTCTTCCTGCGGGCGGAGCTTACCGCCAAAGACGGCGAGCACAGCCTGGCCGCGGGTTATCAGCAGCGGCGGCGCTTCTGGAAGAAGGACGGCCAGCCCTGCCGCAAGATCAGCGAGATCGCCGGTCTGCTGCACACCGTGGTCTTTCAGCCGGAGGATCTGGAGTTGGTGAAAAAGGGCCCGGAGGTGCGGCGGTTTTTTCTGGACCGCGAGATGATCCAGCTTTATCGCGGCTATCATCTTTATCTTAGTAATTACAAAAAGGCGCTGTTGCAGCGTAATAACTTTTTGAAGCAACTGGATATTGGCAAAAAAGCGGACGACGAGCTGGCCGTCTGGGAGGAGCAGTTGGCGCAAAACGGCGCGGTTATCGTCAAAATGCGCTGGGAGCTGCTGCAGCGGCTGGACGAGATCAGCCGGCAGATCCACGGCGAACTTTCCGGCGGCGCGGAGGAGCTGCGGCTGCAATATATATCGCCGTTTGGCGAGCTGGCCGCGGACGAGGCGGCGGACGAAAAGCGGCTGGCGGAACGCCTGCGGCAGGCATATGCGGCGGGGCGCGAGGAGGATATCCGGCGGCGGCTGACGCTGCTGGGGCCGCACCGCGACGACTTCCGCCTTTACATCAACGGCGTGGACGGGCGCTATTATGGCTCGCAGGGGCAGCAGCGTACGGCGGCGCTGGCGCTGAAGCTCTCCGAGGTGGAGCTGGTGCGGCAGGTGGCGGGCTATTATCCGCTGCTGCTGCTGGACGACGTTTTTTCCGAACTGGACGCGGCCCGGCGGCAGGCCCTGCTGCGGCTGATGCTGCATAAGGCGCAGATATTTATCACGGCCACCGAGGTGGGCGCGGAGCTGCGGGGCCTAAACGGCGCGGATTATTATATGTTCCGCGTGCAAAGCGGCGCGGCGGCGCGGCAGGATAGCAGAAAATAAGAGAGGACGACGTTCGCCCTCTCTTTTTGTTTCAGCTTTGCCAAACGCGGGCGTAGGGCTGCCAATGCCATTCCGCCAGCAGGCTGTTCAGATGCGCGGTGGCGTCAGAAACGGGCGGCGCTGCGGCGGAAAGCGGCGCTTCCGCCGGGATAGCGGCGGGAACGGTAACCGCCGGAGCAGTCGCTGGCGGCGTCAGGCTTTGCAGAACGGCCTGCAGACGCTGCGGATCCTGCCCGGTGAGAGCGGAAAGCGCGGACAGGCTCTGCGGGTCGGCGGCCACGCGATCCAGCATACTTAAAATTTCCGGGTTATCGTGCAGCTCGGCCAGAGTGCTGGGCAGATTGCCGCCGCCCGCGCCGCCGGGCAGCCGGCCGCCGAACAGGTTGAAAAGCTGCAGGGGGTTGCCGCCGCCGGGCAGCTCAAACTTCGGGGGCGTATAGCCGGCCAGCAGCCGGGCGAGAGGGTTGGAGTTTTTGGCTGGCTCTGCCGCCGGCGGTTTTGCGGCGGGCGGTGCGTCGTCCGCCTTATCTTCTGCTGCCGGAGAAGCGTCGGCGCTGTCCGCCGGGGCGGTGGTATCAGCCGGGGCGGGGGCGGGGAGCTCCGTCTGCCGCAAATGTTCGGCCAGCTCTTGCAGAGTGCGGCTGCAATCCAGCAGGCGGTCGATCAGTTCTTGCTTTTGCATCAAATTTCCTCCTTTGCCTTAAAGCCAAAGGGCGGCCGGAACACCGACCGCCCAGCTGGGCTTGTTTTGCTAACGAGACGACGCGCGGCTCAGTTGTTGCAGCCGCAGCCGCAGTTCCAGTTGCAGACCAGGCCGAGAATGCTCTGCAAAATGGTGAGGGTGACGACGATGTTCACCCAATCGCCGACGAAGTTATAGGCGGCGTTGCCGATGTTGCTGGCGGTGCTGGCGCCCATAACGCCGCTGTTGCAGCTGTTGCAGCCGCAGGTGGTGTCGCCGGCGGTGGAGCCGCAGGACGAACAGGTGTTGCCGAAGATAGAATTGGTAAGCATAGGTGATGACCTCCTTTTAAGTTTTGATATTTATATTTATGAAAAACAGCGGCGGGTGGTGCAAAAATCCGGGCAAATGCCGCCCGCCGTGTTGATCATCGGGTCAGCCGCCGGGGGTCAGGCGTTTTTGCCGTTTTG
>CANQSW010000037.1 GCA_947626615.1 uncultured Peptococcaceae bacterium
CGCAGAACACGTTCGGCGAGGTGCTGGCGGCCGCCGGCCTGCGGCAGCTGCGTATCGCCGAGACGGAAAAATACGCGCACGTCACGTTCTTCTTCAACGGCGGCGTGGAAGAGCCGAACCCCGGCGAGGAGCGCGTGCTGGTGCCTTCGCCCAAGGTGGCGACTTATGACCTGCAGCCGGAGATGAGCACGGCGGAGGTCTGCGCCAAGACTGTCGCGGCGATCGAGAGCGGCGAGTTCGACGCGATCATATTGAATCTGGCGAACCCGGACATGGTGGGCCACACCGGCGTGATACCGGCCGCCGTCAAAGCGGTGGAGGTGGTGGACGACTGTATCGGCCGCATAGAACAGGCGATATTGCAAACCGGCGGGGCGCTGCTGCTGACGGCTGATCACGGTAACGTGGAATGTCTGCTGGACGACGCGGGCCAACCGGTCACCTCGCATACCACCTCGCGCGTGCCGCTCGTTATGATCGGCTATCCCGGCCGCCTGCGGGACGGCGCGCTCTGCGACTTGGCGCCGACCCTGCTGGAGATGCTGGAGCTGGCGCAGCCTAAGGAGATGACGGGCGCAAGCCTGATAATAAAATAAAAAAACGCCGCGTGGGCGGCAGCAGGAGGAGAGGACATGAGTTTTATCGTTGACGTGAACGCAAGAGAGATTTTGGACAGCCGGGGCAACCCCACCGTGGAAGTCGAGGTTTTTCTGGACGACGGCGCTTTCGGCCGGGCGGCCGTGCCCTCCGGCGCTTCCACCGGCGTGCATGAGGCCGTGGAGCTGCGGGACGGCGAGAAAGAGCGTTTTCTTGGCAAGGGCGTCTCGCAGGCCGTGAACAACGTGCTGGAGATCATCGCCCCCGCTATCGTGGGGCTTTCCGCCTACGACCAGGCCGCGCTGGATCAGCTGTTGATCGACCTGGACGGCACCGAGAACAAAGGCAAGCTTGGCGCCAACGCCATTTTGGGCGTATCGCTGGCTGTGGCCAAAGCCGCGGCGGACAGCCTCGGCCAGCCGCTGTATCGCTATATCGGCGGCGTCAACGCCAAGCAGCTGCCCGTGCCGATGATGAACATATTGAACGGCGGCCAGCACGCCGACAACAACGTGGACATTCAGGAATTCATGGTGATGCCGGTGGGCGCGCCCTGCTTTGCCGAGGGTCTGCGTATGGGGGCGGAGATATTCCACAACCTGCGGGCCGTGCTGAAGGAAAAGGGCTGCGTCACCTCCGTGGGCGACGAGGGCGGCTTTGCGCCGAACCTTGGCAGCAACGAGGAGGCGCTGCAGGTCATCGTGGCCGCGATAGAGCGGGCGGGCTACCGCCCCGGCGAGGACGTTAAGCTGGCGCTGGACGTGGCGGCCAGCGAGATGTACTCCGACGGCAAATACGATCTGGCGGGCGAGGGCCGCGTGCTGACCGCCGCCGAAATGATCGACTATTACGCGGCGCTGCTGGATAAATACCCGATAGTCTCTATCGAGGACGGTCTGGCCGAGGACGACTGGGAGGGCTGGCGGCAGCTCACCGAGCGTCTGGGCGGCAGAGTGCAGCTGGTGGGCGACGACCTTTTCGTCACCAACACCGCGCGCCTGCAGCAGGGTATCGGCCGCGGCGTGGCCAACGCCATACTGATCAAGGTGAACCAGATCGGCACGCTCACCGAAACTTTGGACGCTATCGAAATGGCCAAACGCGCGGGCTATACGGCTATCGTTTCGCACCGCTCCGGCGAGACGGAGGATACCACCATCGCCGATATCGCCGTGGCGACCAACGCCGGGCAGATCAAAACCGGCGCGCCCTCCCGCACCGACCGCGTGGCGAAGTATAACCAGCTGCTGCGTATCGAGGAGGAGCTGGCCGACGCGGCCGTATATCCCGGCCCGGCGGCGTTCTATAACCTGAAATGAGCGAAAAAGCGGAGCTGGCCATAATCGCGCACGTTTATAACGATTATCAGGAGAAGTTCGGCGTGCCGCGGCAGAGCGGCCTGGTGAACGAGGTCGTCTCCGCCGTGGTGCTTTGCCCGGAATATCGCCGGGAGGGCGTGTTCCGCGGGCTTTCCGGCTTCTCGCATATCTGGCTGCTCTGGCAGTTTTCCGAAAATCTGGGCGAGGGCTGGTCGCCCACCGTGCGGCCGCCGCGTTTGGGCGGCAACCGGCGCGTGGGCGTGTTTGCCAGCCGCTCGCCTTTTCGCCCCAGCCCCATCGGGCTTTCCGCCGTGCGCCTGCTCGGCGTGGAGCATGACCGGGAGCGGGGCGAATATCTGTTGGTGGCCGGGGCGGATCTGCTCTCCGGCACGCCGGTTTTTGACATCAAGCCATACGTGCCTTATGCCGACGCGATAGCGGACGCGGCCGGAGGCTTTGCCGTGCCGGGCGGCGCGCAGCGGCTGGCGGTGGACTTTCCGCCGGAGCTTTTGGCGCTGATCCCGGCGGACAGGCGGCCGGTGCTGTTGGCCGTGCTGGCGGAGGACCCTCGCCCGGGCTATCAGGACGACGCGGCGCGCGTCTACGGGCTTTGTTTTGCCGGCTACAACGTGCGCTTCCGGGTGGCCGGCGGCCGGCTCGTCGTGCTGGCGGTGGAAAACGCTTGACAAAGCGGCGCGTTTTTGGCATAATAAACGGAGCGTTAGCGAAATAAATAACTGCATATTAAGGGGAGTAACTTGTAAATTACAGCGTCGTCATACCCGGCTTCGGCCCGGCGCTGTATCCCGAAGCGGAAGTAAGACCTTAATATTTGCCTGACGGTGAATATTAAGGTCTTTATATTTTTTGAGGGGGCGTTTTATTTTCATGGGCAACGCAAAGCCGATCGGCCATTCCTTCCGGTGGGTGCTGTTCTGGGTGGCGGCCGCCATGCTGACGGCGGCGGGCATCTATTTTTGCATCGACCGCACCTACGCGCTGGAATTTGTCGGCTGCTATCTGCTGGAATTCAGCCTGAGCATGGATAACGTGTTCGTGTTCCTTTCGATATTCGCCAGCTTCGGCGTGCCGGAGGCGTATCAGCACCGCTGCCTGGCTTATGGCATCATCGGCGCGGTGGTGCTGCGCTTTCTGTTCATCATGCTGGGCGCGGCTATCGTCCACAGCTTTTCGTGGGTGCTGTATATTTTCGGCTTTTTGCTGATATACAGCGGCCTCAAAATGTTCCGTGAAAAAGACGGCGGGGAGGAAAGATCGCCGCACGATAACCCCGTGCTGAAGCTGATCAGCCGCCTGTTCCCGGTGACGCGCGATTTTGACGGCAGCCGCTTTATCACCAGAGAGCACGGCCACCTGCGTATGACGCCGCTGTTTGCGGTGCTGATCGTGATCGAATCGTCCGACATCATGTTCGCCATAGATTCGGTGCCGGCGGCGTTTTCCGTTTCCAGCCATATGTACGTTATCTACGCGGCGAACATCTTCGCCATTTTGGGGCTGCGGCAGCTTTTCTTCGTGATCGAGCACATGCAGAACCGCTTCTGCTTTATGAAATACGGCGTGGCGGCGATACTCACGTTCACCGGCTTGAAGCTGGCGCTGCTGATCTTCGACGTGCATATCTCCATACCCGTTTCCATCGGTTTTATCCTCGTTATGCTGTGCGCCAGCATCGTGAGCTCGCTGGTCTACACCAGAGGGCGCTAGACGCGGCCCGGCTCAATATCCGTCATCATCGCCCGCCCGGCTTTGCCGGCGGGCGATTTTTCGGTTTGACCGCGCCGCCCGCCGCCGCATAAGCTGACGTATGGGAGGGGAAGGCTATGCGGATATATTTGGATAACAGCGCCACCACGCCGCCTTATCCCGAGGCCGTGGCGGCGATGACGGCGGCTCTGCGGGAGAACTGGGGCAACCCCAGCGGGATACACAGCTTCGGGCGCGACGCCTTTGACGCCATGCAGGCGGCGCGGGCGCAGGTGGCGGAGCTGATCGGGGCGGACGCGGCGGAGATATATTTTACCTCCGGCGGTACGGAGGCGGATAATCTGGCGATACTGGGGGTGGCGGAGCGCTTCTGCCGTGGGCATATCATCACCAGCGCCATAGAACACGCCGCCGTGCTGAACCCCTGCCGTTATCTGGAGGAGCGCGGCTTCGACGTGACGTATCTCGTGCCGTCGGCGGCGGGCTTTATCAGCGCAGAGCAGGTGGCGGCGGCGCTGCGGCCGGATACCCTGCTGGTGAGCCTGATGCACGCCAACAACGAGATCGGCACGATCCAGCCGGTGGCGGAGCTGGGCCGTCTGCTGGCCGGGCGGGGCGTGCTGCTGCACACCGACGCGGTGCAGTCGGCCGGCAAGCTGCCGTTAAACGTGGCCGAGCTGGGCGTGGATATGCTGACGCTGTCCTCGCACAAGCTGAACGGGCCTAAAGGTGTCGGCGCGCTCTACGTCCGCCACGGCGTGGATATCCGGCCCCGGCTGCTGGGCGGCGGGCAGGAAAATAGGCTGCGAAGCGGCACGGAGAACCTGCCCGGCATCGTGGGCTTCGGCTGCGCCGCCGCCATAACGCGGGAGCGCCTGACGGAGCAGGCGGCCAAAGCCAAATTGGCGCGCGATACCCTGCTGGCGGAGCTGCATCGCCTGGGCCTACAGGATTTTGCGGTAAACGGCGAACTTTCCGAACGGCGGCTGCCCGGCAACTTGAATCTGAGCTTCCGGGGCGTTAACGGGGCGGCTCTGCTGCTGTTGTTGGATATGGCCGGGGTGGCGGCCAGCGCGGCTTCCTCGTGCAGCTCCGGCAGCGGCGGGCCTTCGCACGTTCTCTCCGCTCTGGGGCTGGAAGATTGGCGGCTGGAGGGCGCTGTCAGGCTGACGTTTGGCTGGCAGAACACGCCGGAGGAGGCCAAACGGGCCGCCGCGATCATCGCCGAACAGGTCGAGTGGCTGCGGAGCGCGGCCGGGGGCGAGGCATGAGGCCCGCCTTGTTGGCGCTGGCCGCTTTTTTGCTGCTGCTGCCGGCGCTGCTCTGTCTTACGCAGGGCGGCTGGCTGCTGGCGGCCGGGGCGGCGGCGCTGGCCGTCTGGGCGCGGCTTATATGCTGGGTGCTGGCGGCCTGGCTGGCCTGGCGGCGCGGCGAGGACGAATACGCCTAAAAATTTGCCGCGGCAGGTATAAAAGCGGCCGTTTGGGGGCATAAGCAAGGCATAAGACAAAACTGCGTGCCAAGGGGGAGAGTTTTATGCCGGAAAATAAGAGCAAATACCCGCCGCAGGCTGCCGAGCCGCCGGGCGAGCGGCGTTTTTGCCGGGCGAACGACTATAAGCTGGACCTGACCGCGACCCTGCGCCTGCCGAAAAAACGGCGGCTGCATTGGGACTGGCGTTTTCTGCTGCTGGCGCTGGCGTTTGGCGCGGCGCTTTCGCTGCTTGGCTTCTGGCCGCACCGGGCCGGGGCGGCGGCGCTGCCTTTCCGCCTGCATATAATTGCTAACAGCGACAGCGCCGCCGATCAGGCCGTTAAATTGCAGGTGCGCGACGCCGTGGTGGAATATCTGACGCCGCTTTTGGCCGAGGCTGCGGACGAAGCGGCGGCCGAGGCTGTCGTGGCCGAAGCGCTGCCGCAGCTGGAGCGGCTGGCCGGCGGGATAACGGCGGCCTACGGCTATGGCGCGGCGGGCGAGATCGGCTGCTTTAACTTCCCGGCCCGGCGCTACGGCCACATTCGGCTGCCGGCGGGCGATTACCGGGCGCTGCGGCTGGTGCTGGGCGAGGGCGCGGGGCATAACTGGTGGTGCGTGCTGTTCCCGCCGCTCTGCTTTGTGGACGAATGCGGCGAGCTTAGAGCCTCTGCGGCGGCGGCGGAGGCGGAGCTTTTGGCGGGCGAGCGCGTGGTGCGCCTGAAAATCTGCGAGGTCTTTAACGCGGCCGGATAAGCGGCGGCCAATAGGCGGACAGTCATTTTTTGCGGGCTGTCCGCATATTTTTTGCTGTGAGGTGGTGCGGTATGTTCAAAATTTCCGATCTGCGCAGCAAGGATATCGTGAGCCTGGCCGACGGCAGCCGCCTTGGCCCGGTGCGCGACGTGGAGGTCGATCTGGCGGCGGGGCGGGTGCTGGCGCTGATATTGCCGGGCAGCGGCCGCTTTCTCGGCGTGTTTACGCGGGGCGAGGACGTTATCGTGCCCTGGGAGCAGATCAAAAAGATCGGCCGCGACGTGGTGCTGGTGGAATACAGCGGCCAGATACCCGAGCGGCCGCGGCCGTTTGGCTTTTTGCCCGGCTCCGACGACGATGCGGACGAATAGGCAGGAATTTGCCGCTTAACGTCGAAAATAAGAACAAACGATATTTCCGACAGGAGGGTCAGACTATGCGTTGTTCTTATTGCGGCTATGAGGACTCCAAGGTGTTGGATTCCCGCCCGGTGGAGGACGGTTACAGCATCAGACGGCGGCGCGAGTGCCAGCGCTGCGGCCGGCGGTTCACCACCTACGAGAGGGTGGAGGAGGTCAATATGCTGGTCGTAAAACGCGACGGCAGCCGTGAGATATTCGATAAAAACAAGATACTGGCCGGGCTGATGCGCGCCTGCGATAAGCGCCCCGTGCCGCTGAGCACGCTGGAAGAAATGGTCTCCGACATCGAAAAAGAGCTACGTAACTCGGCGGAAAAGGAGATATCCGCCAAGCAGATCGGCGATATGGTGATGGAACGCCTGCGCCAGGTGGACGACGTGGCCTACGTCCGCTTTGCCTCGGTCTACCGCAAATTTGAGGATATCGAATCCTTTATGAAGGAGCTGCGCAGCATGATGGGCCAGAAGTGACGCGCTGCGGCTGCAAAAATAAAAAATACGCCGGACGACTAAAGCCGTTCGGCGTATTTTTTTGTGCGTTGCGCGCTGCAAAGGTCAGCACGGCATTATTATTCGTTATCAAGCTGGCAATAGCGCGTAAGGGCCTGCGCCAGCTCGCAGCGCTTGGTTTGGCCGGCCGGCTCAAAGCGGCCCGCCTGGCCTTGCAGCACGCCGTGCATATTGCACCAGGCCACGGCCTCGGCCGCCCAGTCGGAGATAGCCGTCAGGTCGCTGAAGGGCAGCTGATACTGCCAGTTGCCGGTAAAGCCGCCGTCGCCGTATTTTTGCTCGTAGCGATAGAGCATGGCCGCCAGCTGCTCGCGGGTTATCGGCGCGTTGGGGCGGAACGTGCCGTCGGCATAGCCGCTCACCACGCCTTCGCTGACCGCCCAGCGGATAGCCTCGGTATACCAGGCGCCCTCGGCCACGTCGGGGCAGTTAAGGCTGTAATTGACCACGGGCTTTAACTGCATATTCCACAGCAGCGTCACCATCTGCGCGCGGGTGACGGCGGCCTGCGGCTCAAAGCGGCCGTTTGCGCCCTGCATCAGGCCGTTCTGATAAACGTAGGTCACGGCTTCGCGATACCACGCCCCGACGGGAACGTCGTTAAAGGGCAGCCCGTCGTCGACCAAAAAGCCCAGACGGTAATAGCCCTCTCTGGTGGTGACGGTGCCGGAGCCGGAATAATTGTTCACGTATACGGCCTGGCCCGGGGCTTCCTGCAGGAAGAACTGGTGCGGGCCTTTGGCAAGGCCCTTAACGGCCAAAGCGCCGTCCGCGCCGGTGGTCGTTGCGGTATAAGAGCCGTCGTCGATCTTCAGGTGCACGGTCTGGCCGGGCAGCGGGGTGGTCTTGTCGACGGCGTTCAGCACGGGAATAGCCACGTCATACGTCGCGGGAGATTTGTCGCCCGCAATGCGGATACGCCCCTGGGTCAGGGGATAGGTCAGTTTGCCGCCTTTGGCGCTGGCCTGGAGATATTCCTGCACGATCAGGTCTTCGCCGCCCAGCTCGCCCAGCTTTTCGCCGTCTTTTAAGCCGTTAAAGGTGGCGACGTAGTTGTTGGTGGCCAGCAGCAGGCGGGTGGTCTTGTCGTTTTTGGAAAGTTTGATGCCGCCGTCTAAGGCGACCTCGGTGACTTTGCTGCCGGTCGGGGCGGCGGGGTCGTAGGCATAGGAGAAGCCGCCGGCCTGCAAGAAGCTGCCGCTGACCCGTTCCCTTAGCAGCAGGCCGGTGTCGCTCTGGCCGGTCATGGTGAGGCCGGCTTCCAGCGCTTCATAAAGCTGGGCCGGCGTGACGGCCAGGACGACCACCATATTGCCGTGGTTGAACGCGGTCAGGATATCGCCGCGGGTGACGGTCCCCATTGGCATGGTCTGGCCGATACCGCCGCCGTTTTCCACCGCGACGACGGGCAGCGCCAGGCCGTTCTTTTTCGCAAAGGCGGCGGCCTTGGCGGCAAAAGCGTCGGTCACGAAATCGCCGTAGGCCGTCTCCACGATGCGGGATTCCACGTAATCATAGTAGATGTAGCCGCCCCAGAGCGGCGCGGCGTTTTCGCAGAGCGCGGCGTCCAGCGTCGCCGCCTGCTCCGTTTTGATAGCCTGCAAGGCCTGCTCCACTTTTTGGGCGGCGGCGCGGCCCGCGTCGTTCAGTTCGTAAGTCATTGCTTCGGCATAGGGCATAACGGAGGCGGTGGCGGATACCGCGGCGCCGTCAAACAGCAGGTCGACGCGGCTGATAGCCGCCCCGTTCACGCCGGATTGCACCACGGGGATAGCTATGGCCGTTCCCGTCCGCTCGTATACCCAGTTTTCCGTGGTGTGGCTGTGGCCGTCGATAACGGCGGCGATCTGCGCCAGCTCGTTGACGTTCAGACCGTCCAGAAGTTTTTGCGAGGTGGTATCCACGGCGGCCGCGCTATCGCCCAAATGGCAGAGGAGGATAACGGCGTCCGCCTGGCCGGACACGGCGGCCAGCTCCTGCCGCAGGGCGGCCGTTTCGTCCGCAAAGGTTATGCTGCCAAGCTGATCCGGGTTGGTGGAAGTGGCGGTCGCGGTGGTGGTCAGGCCGATGAAGGCGATCTTCTTGCCGTTTGCCTCCTTAATGCAGGAACCCTCCAGCGGCAGGCCGTTCACGTTGGCGGCCAGCAGAGGGAATTTGGCGGCGGCGGCGTTGGCCAGCAGGCGGTCCCTGCCATAGTCGAATTCATGGTTGCCGGCGGCCATAACGTCGTAGCCGGCGGCGTTCATCAGCTCTATCACGTTTTCGCCCAGGCCGACGGTGGCAAAGGAAGCCCCCTGCGTCGCGTCGCCGGCGTCTGCCAGCAGCGCGCCCGGCGTGGCGGCCTTGATCGCGGCTGTCTGGGCCAGGCCGATGACGCCGTCGCTGTGTTCCACGTTGCCGTGGAGGTCGTTGGTGGCAAAGATCGTCACCTGCACCGGCGCGTTGCCCGGCGCGTCAGCCAGAGCCGCCGTCGGCAGCAGGGCCAGCAGCAGGATCAGGCTGAGCAATACGGCGAAAATATTGCGTTTCATACCAGATCTCATTAAAAGTCACTCCTTTTCGGTCGATGCTTTCGGTCGATGCTTTCGGTCGATGCTTTCGGTCGATGCTTTTAGTTTTGCGGGGCCGGCGGCGGTCTGCCGCGCGCCTCATGCCTTTATTTTAGCACAATCTGCTCCAAATGCAAGCGAAAACTGCCCCGCGCGCGGCTTGAAAAAACGGCGGCGTTCTGCTATTATAGCTTTGTAAAAAAACTGTCTGAATTTGGGCTTTTGCGGCGAAGGGAGATGAGCGCCTTGTGCGACCGGCGCAAAAAGGTCGTGGAGCGGCTTGAGGCCGCCTGCTCCGCTTATTACGATATCGAAAAGGTGGCGGACGCGGCGGGGCTGGAGGCTCTGCTGGCCTATCACGAGCGCGACAGCCGCTACGTTCTGGTGCGGCGGGCGGAGCTTTGGGCGGCCGAGCGCCACGAATATATGTATCTCTGGTCGGTGGAGCGGCTGGACGAGCCGAAGCTGGCGGAGATCGTCGAGCGCGTGCTGGCCGACGGCGAGCCAAGAGTGCGGCCGCACGCCCAGCATATGTGCACCTGCCTGACGGGCTTGATCGTCTGCGAGACCGCCGACGCGGCCGCGCTGCAAACGCTGCGGCAGACGAAAAAACACCGGGATTACAGGTTCTCGCTGCACGGCTGGCTGGAGCTTAGGCTGGCCGCGTTGGAAATAGCCGACGGCAGCCTGACCTTTAACCGCGCCGGCAGACAAATGGCTAAGGAGCTGCGGCGGCTGACGGCCGACGCGCTGCGGGAAATATGAAAGGAGAGAAGAGATTATGAATGCACTTTTGGTTTTTCTGGTGGGCTGCGGCGTTTTGCTGACCGGCTACGTGCTTTACGGCAAATGGCTGAGCGAGCAATGGGGCGTGGACGACGGCAGGACGACCCCCGCCCATGAGCTGGCGGACGGCGTCGATTACGTGCCCGCCAAAGCCCCGGTGCTGATGGGGCACCATTTTTCCTCGATCGCCGGGGCGGGCCCGATCAACGGCCCTATACAGGCGGCCGTGTTCGGCTGGGTGCCCGTCGTGCTGTGGATACTTATCGGCGGCATATTCTTCGGCGCGGTGCATGATTTCGGCGCTCTGTTCGCCTCGATCCGCCACCGCGGCCAGTCTATCGGCGAGGTCATCGCCGTCAACATTGGCGAGCGCACCAAAAAGCTGTTCCTGATCTTCGCTTATCTGACGCTGGTGCTGGTGGTGGCCGCTTTCGCCTCCATCGTGGCCGGGACGTTCAACGGCGTGGTGGACGGGCAGGCGGTGGCCGACCAAGCCGCGGCGGACAGAAACGCCGCCGTGGCGATGATCTCCATTTTGTTCATCTTCATGGCCATTATCTTCGGCTTCTGCGTTTATCGCCGGGGCGCGCCGCTTTCCGTCGCCACGGTGGTGGGCGTGGCCGGTATCGTGGCCTGCCTGTATATCGGCCTGCATTTTCACCCCATTTATCTGAGCGGCAACGCCTGGATGTGGATAATCGGCGCGTATATTTTGGTGGCTTCGGTGGTGCCGGTCTGGATATTGCTGCAGCCGCGCGATTATTTATCCTCGTTTCTGCTATACGGCATGATGATCATCGCCGCCGTCGGCATCATCGGGGCGGGTATTTCCGGCGCGAACACCCACATGGATATACCCGCCTTTACCGGTTGGGAGGACCCTTATACCAACTTGGGCACGGTCTTCCCCGCGCTGTTCGTTACCATTGCCTGCGGCGCGATCTCCGGCTTTCACTCTTTGGTCGGCTCGGGCACCACGGCC